>DASWWF010000411.1:0-5236 GCA_036401035.1 Devosia sp. | reverse complement strand
CTGCCACCCGCACGACCCGGCGACACCCGCCGGTTTCCGCGGCTTCGAGAAGCGCGTGCTGAGCGACGCCGAAGGGCTGATGAAGTTCGTGCAGATCGCCGAGAGCCCCTATCACGGCCTCAACTTCTGCCAGGGCACCATCGCCGAAAGCATGGAAAATCCGCGCGCGGAAATCGGCGAGGTGATCCGCTGGTTCGGCAAGCGCAAGAAGATCTTCAACGTCCACTTCCGCAATATCAAAGGCGGCCGCTTCTCGTTCACCGAGGAGTTCCCCGACAATGGCGACATGGACATGCCGGCGGCGCTCAAGCTCTACCACGAGGTCGGCTATGACGGCATGATCATGCCCGACCACGTGCCGCATATCGACGCCGACAATTCGATGGAAACCGCCTTCGCCTTCTGCTTCGGCTACATCATCGCCCTGTTCCAGGCCAACGGCTGGGACCCGTATGGGGCGGACGTTCCGCGCGGCTTGCGGTAACGCAAATGGCGGGGCGCTGCGAGGCGCCCCGTCCTCTAACACACTGAATATGCGTTATAAACTCCCTGTCATCCCTGCGAAGGCAGGGACCCACTCATCCGCCAGAGTGGAGGAGAGGTGGGTCCCGGGATCAAGCCAGGGATGACACCGGGTGTGAGGCGCGAACTGCGCCCTTACGCATGCGCCTCGATCAGTCCGCGCAGCACATCGCGCTCGGCCGCATCCAGCTCCGTCAGCGGCGGGCGGACCTTGCCGGCAGAGCGTCCGACCAACTCGGCGCCGGCCTTGATCATCGACACGGCGTAGCCCTTCTTCTTGTCGCGCAGCTCGATCAGCGGCAGGTAGAAGCTCTTCATCAACGCATCAACCGTCGCGGCGTCGCGCTGGCGCACGGCCTTGTAGAAGCACAGCGCCAGTTCCGGCACGAAGTTGAACACGGCCGACGAATAGGTGGTGACGCCCATCTCCAGATAGGGTTGGGCGAAGACCTCGGCCGTCGGCAGGCCGCCGATATGCACCAGCCGGTCGCCGAGCCGGTAGTGGACGCGCTGCATCAGTTGCAGGTCGCCGATGCCGTCCTTGTAGCCGATGAAGTTCGGACAGGCTTCGGCCAGCTTCTCCAACCCGGCCGGCGACAGCCTGGTATTGTCGCGCGCGTAGTAGATGACGCCGAGCCCGACGGCGTTGCAGATCGCCTTCATGTGCGCGATGACACCGGCTTCCTCGGCGACCATCAGGTAGTGCGGCAGCACCAGGATGCCGGCCGCACCGGCCGCTTCGGCGCGCCGCGCCAGGTCGATGGCCATGCGGGTGCCGTAGCCGACGCCGGCCAGCACCGGGACGTCCTTGTCGCTGTTTTCCACAGCGGTGCGGATCACCCGATCATACTCGTCATAGCCGATGGAAAAGAACTCGCCGGTGCCGCCCGCCGCAAACAATCCGGCCGCCCCATAGGACGAGAGCCACTGCAGCCGCTTGGCATAGCCATCCGCGTCGAAGTCGCCGTCGGCGTTGAAATCGGTGATCGGGAAGGACAGCAGCCCCGAGCCGATCTTCACCTTGATCTCGTCGAAGCTCACGGCAGTTCTCCACAAAAAAGTAGTATGATGACTTT
This sequence comes from Devosia sp., assembly GCA_036401035.1. Taxonomy (GTDB): domain Bacteria; phylum Pseudomonadota; class Alphaproteobacteria; order Rhizobiales; family Devosiaceae; genus Devosia_A. The sequence goes on along the minus strand of DASWWF010000411.1, from coordinate 3,638 downwards.
TCAGCTAGCACCGGCTTTTGGGCCTGTCAACGCGACGGCGGGCACGTAGAGCGGCACCGGTATCGTACCTCAGGCCTAGGCAAGAAGTATGATTCATCGTTGACAGCGCCGACTTTGACCGACAGATTGCCGCCTGTACGGACCGAAACATCGGCCGGATGTATCGGGCCAAAGCTCGGAGGGAGGCGACACAATGCGCCTGGCTTTTGCTGCCCTTGCCGGAGGTGCCTTCCGGGCGCCGGCACTGGATTGCTGGATGTTGCCCGCATGGGCGCGGTCATCGTGACATCGATGGATTCCAGCCGGTTCCAGATGCAGCTGATTTCGAACTGGAGGCGCCGCCCAAGCGACTTCGATGAAAACCATGTGGGTGTCGACGGTTGGAGGGCCGCGCATCTGCCGAAATCTAGTTCTTTTTGGAGGAGAAAAGTATGACCAAGAACAAGTTCAGCCGCCGCGACATTCTGCGTGGCTCAGCGGCTGCTGGTGCCGGCCTGACCATTGCCGGCATGGGATTGCCGGCATTCGGCCAGGACAAGCCTGCACCGGACGCTCCGCTGCCCGAGGGCGGCTCGGGCAAGCTGACGGTTATTCACCGCACCGAATATTTCGAGGCCGCCCAGACGGCGTTCCGCGACACCGTGCAGGCGTTTGCCGACTCCAAGGGTGTGCAGCTCGACATTTCGACCACCAACCCTGAGTCCTTCGGCGACTTCATGGGCAAGATGACGGCTGCCGTGAAGGCCGGCAATCCGCCGGATTTCGCCTATACCAGCAACGTCTCGATCTCGCAGCTTCACCTGCTCGACCTCGTCGAGGACGTGACCGACGTGGTCGATCAGGCCGTCGCCAAGTACGGCGACATCATGCCGGGCCTCAACGCCGCCAAGACCGCCCAGTTCGACGGCCGCTGGAAGGCCATCCCGCTGATCGGCACCACCACCGGCTACTTCGCCCGTGGCGACAAGCTCAAGGAAAAGGGCATCGACCCGGCGTCGCTCAAGACCATCGTCGACCGTCGCGAAGCGGCTCTCGCCATTTCCGGCCCGGATTTCTACGGCTGGGGCTTCACCCCCAACCAGTCCGGTGACGGCTTCGGCTTCCTGATCTCCGTGGTCCAGGCCTTCGGCGGCTCGTTCACCGACGAGACCGGCATGGTCGTCAAGTTCGACTCGCCCGAGACCGTGGCTGCGTTTGAATTCCTGCGAGAAACCTACGACCGCAACGGCAAGTACGCCGCCATGCTGCCGCCGGGTATCGAAAGCTGGAACGACACCGGCAACAACGAGGCGTACCTGGCCGGCCAGATCGGCTTTACCCAGAACGCCTTCTCGATCTACGCCCAGGCCAAGCGCGACAACAATCCGGTCTACCCGAACACCTTGCTGCTGCCGGCACCGGCGGCGATGAATGGCGACAGCCGTGACGGTGGTAACGTCGGCGGCTGGATGACCATCTTCAAGGGGGCGCCGAACGCCGCGCTCGCCAAGGAACTGGCTCTCAACCTGCTGGACCCGGCGAATTTCGGCAAGATCTCGGCGCTTGGTGGCGTGCTGTTCACGCCGGCTTACGCCAATCTGTGGACCGATGAACTGATGGCGACCGATCCGAACCTTGCGACGATCCGCGCTATGGTCAGCGTTACCGACCCGTTCCTGGGTCAGTCCTGGCCCGCCAACCCGAACGCGGGCGTCGACGCCATCCGCGCCCAGGGCGTGCTGGAGCAGTCCGTTGGCAACACCATCTCGGGCCGTATGTCGCCCGCCGATGCGGTCAAGGATGCGCACCAGAAGATGGTCGACCTGTTCGAAGAAGGCGGGATCATGCAGCCCTAAGGGCCGCAGCTTTCTGGTGGGGGGCGGCGATGCTGCCCTCCATCAATCATCCCGTGCCGCTCGAGGTCGTCACATTGTGACACCGGCGGCGCCAACTCCTGCACCCAGGGCTGTGGGTGCTTCAGCTGGAAGGAGGCTTGACCATGGACAAGCGCATCTCTCTCGATATGCCCGTTGGCGGCACCACTACTGCCGCGCGTCCGCGGTTCAAGATCAAGAACGTACTCGGCCGCGATTGGCGGATTGCCTATTTCTTCGTCCTGCCGATGGTCCTGCTGATGGCGGGGCTCATCTTCTGGCCGTTCATCAGCGCCATCCTGATGTCGACCACGACGTTCAACTTCCTCACCGGCGCCACCAATGATGTCGGCCTGCGCAACTACGAGCGCCTCTACACCAATTCGGACTACCTGCTGAGCCTCAGCAATACGATCAACTTCACGTTCTGGTCGCTGTCGATCAAGTTCGTGACCGGCATGATCATCGCCATGATCCTTCACTCCAAGTTGCCCTGGCGCAACCTGATGTCGGCGATCATGCTGCTGCCCTGGATCGTGCCCGAGATCGTCACGGCGCTCGCCTGGAAGTCCATCTACGACCCGCTGTTTGGCGGTCTCAACCCGATCCTGCAGGGCCTGGGCGTCATCGACCGGCCGCTCGGCTGGCTGTCGAATGCCGATCTGGCCCTGGGCAGCGTCATCGCGGTGAACGTCTGGAAGGGCATCCCCTTCTTCACCCTGCTGCTGCTCGCCGGCCTCAAGGCAATCGACACCGAACTCTATGAATCGGCTGAGGTGGACGGGGCCAATGCGGTGCAGCGCTTCCGCTACATCACCCTGCCCGGCATGCGCTACGTGATCCTGGTGGTGCTGCTGCTGTCGTTCATTTCCACCTTCAACCAGTTCGGCCTCATTTTCCTGATGACCGGCGGCGGCCCGTCGGGCGCCACCCGCCTCTATTCGATCCTCGCCTACGAGAAGGCGATCGGTTCGCTGCAGTATGGCCCGGGTAGCGCCATCGCCCTGTCGGTCGCGCCGCTGATGGCCTTCCTGATCTACCTGCTCGCCAAGTACATGCGGCACGACGAGCGTTCGGCCGGCGTCGAGAAGAAGAAGCGCTTCGACCTGGGTATCGGCAAGTTCTTCGGCCGGCTGTTCAGCCTCATCCTCGATATCCTGTTCTGGCCCTTCGACATGCTGAACCGCGGCTTCGAGAAGGTTGCCCATGCAGCGCGCCTGCGCATGACCGGCTCGTCGGCGAAGCCGGTGTTCAAGCCCGAGGGCCGCGAGAAGATCGGTATCGGCGTCCGCATCCTGATCCTGCTGCCGATCATGGCGTTCGTGCTGTTCCCCTTCTATTGGGTGATCATCACGTCGTTCAAAACCACGACGCAGATCAGCCAGCGCCAGTCCATCTTCTGGCCCGACCCGCCGACCCTGAACCAGTATCAGGAGCTGATCTTCGGCTCGCGCTTCCTGGTCTGGCTGGGCAACTCGATCCTGGTTGCGTCGCTCAGCACGATCATCTCGGTGGCCATCGCCGCACTCGCGGCCTATGCCCTAACCCGCCTCAAATTCCTCGGCGCGGGGCTGCTGACCACGGCGATCCTGATCACCTATCTGTTGCCCGGTACGCTCATCTTCATTCCGCTCTACCAGACGCTGAGCGATATGGGGCTGATCAACAGCTACGGGGCCCTGCTGGTCACCTATCCGACCTTCCTCGTGCCCTTCGCCACCTGGGTGCTGATCGGCTACTTCCGCTCGATCCCGGTGGAACTGGAAGAAGCCGCGATGATCGACG
>DASWWF010000410.1:0-5934 GCA_036401035.1 Devosia sp. | reverse complement strand
ATCGAAGAAGAAGTTGGGCCAGCCCAGCGTGCGATAGCGCACATAGACCTGGGTGTTACGGATTTCGGCGAGGCCGACAAAGCCGTAGTCGACGGTGACGCGACCGCCCTTCAGGCTCATCGATGCCGGCGCGTCGGCGGGGAGCTCTGCGCCGTCCGCGGTGATCGGAACCGGGTAGCGGCGGCCATCGACAATTGCGGTCACCGCGCCGGGCGCGATCTCGACGCTGTCCTTGTCGCCGAAGCGCACCGTGTAGGCGGCGGTGCCTGTCTGCTCGATCCATTCAGGATCGGGATTGTCGCCGAGCAGCGAGCGGGTCCACTCCAGCGACACACTTCCATCCTTGAAGCGGAAGCGCGGCTGCGCTTCCCAGGAGTACCAGTCGGCCAGATACGCCTCGACGCGCTCCCATTTTGCATTCTCGAACATGCCGCCGATGTTGAAGAAGAAAAAGCAGAAGACGAGGTAGGCGGCCACGCCGAGCGCTGCCAGCGGCGCGACCAACCGGCGACCGAGCGGGCGGTGGAACACCTGCGGGTAGCGGGCCCTGAGGGTGGCGGAGTCTTCGATCGTCGGCGCCAGGGTCATGCTCAGCTCCCGAACGTGAAGGCGGCCCGGCCGACCAGCCGCTGGCGCAGGTAGCCCGATAGCCAGTCGATCGCGAGGATGGTGAGAAACAGCAGGATGATGATGGCGTAGGTCTTGGCCGGGTGGTCGTTGCTGAGCGAGCGGCGGAACGTCTCGCCGATGCCGCCGCCGCCGACCGCGCCGATGATGGTGGAGGCGCGGACATTGATCTCGGTGCGCAGCAGAGCATAGCTGACGAAATTGGGCAGCACCTGTGGCACCATGCCGAAGCGGACGCGCTCGAGCCAGCTGGCGCCCACCGCGCGGAGGCCCTCGTCGGGCTTCATGTCGGCGTTTTCGACCACCTCGTAGAACAGCTTGCCGAGCGCGCCGATGGTGTGGATGGCCACGGCCGCGATGGCGCCGATCGGCCCGAGCGAAAAGATCGCGACCAGCAGGCCGGCAATGACGATCTCCGGAAAGGCGCGGAGCAGTTCGAGCACGCGGCGCACCACGAAGCGGGCGGCGCGCGAGCCCACGAGGTTGCGGGCCGCCAGGAAGCAGAGCACGAAGGCGCCGCTGGCGCCGATCAGTGTCGAGAGCACCGCAATGTTCACCGTGACCAGCAGCTCGTAGAAATATTCGGGCAGATAGAGCTCGCCCGTGAGGTACACGCGGCCATCGGGGTAGTCGTATTTCTGCGAACCGTCCTCGAACGGGGACGGCAGGTCGAACATCGCCCGCACGATTTCCATCGGCTCATTGGGAACGAAGTGGATGAAGAAATCGAAGAAGTAGGGCAGCCGATCGAAGAAGCGGCCGGCATTGGAGGCGTCGGCGAACCACAGGGCGCCGATGACCACCGCCAGCAGCGCAGCGGCGGCGCCGAGGCTATAGAGGAACCTCGTGCGCTGGAGTTCCCGGTAGTGCCGGTGGACGACGCGCGAGTCGTCGCCGAGACCGTCTCCCGGCCCTGCAATGGTGCTGCTCATCGGTGCCGCCTCGACAAGGGAAAGGCCGGCGACGCGATCGCCGCCGGCCTGGACTGGGGAAGCGATCAGTCGCCGATGGTGGCGCGGCGGGCCGCGATGATCGGTTCGTAGAATTCGGCGGTAACCGGAGTGTAGCCGGTGAAGTCGCCGTTCTCGACCGAGCGGAAGCACTCGTAATCTTCGGTGGGCAGGGCAGTGTAGAAGGCGGTGATCTTGTCCTTCATCTCCTGCGGCAGATCCTTGCGCATCACCAGCGGGCCGTTCGGGATCAGCGGCGACTTCCAGAGTTCGACCACGTCTTCCATGTCGAGCATGCCCTTGTCGACCATCGAGCGGATGTTGCCCGAGGTGTAGCCCTCGGAGAACTCGCCGACGCCCGAACCCCAGGTCACGCCGGCGTCGAACTTGCCGTCGAGCACGGCGAGAACCAGGTTCTCATGGCCGCCACCGAAGCCGGTCTCGCTGAAATAGTCCTCGACCGGCATCTTGAGGTCGTTGGGCAGCGCCACGACCGGGACGAGATAGCCCGAGGTCGAATCCGGATCGGCAAAGCCGAGCTTCTTGCCCTTCATGTCTTCGAGCGAGGTGATGCCGGAATCCTTGCGGGCCAGCATGATCGAATAGTAGCCGGTGGAGCCGTCGGTCTGGACGTTGGTGAGGAACGGCTCGACCGCGTCGGGATCCTGCAGGTAGACGGCCGCATAACCCGAGGCGCCGAGGCCGGCGATGTCGAGCGTGCCACCGAGCAGGCCCTGGATCACGCCGTCATAGTCGGCGGCCGGGAACAGCTTGACTTCCTTGACGCCGAGGGCGGCCGGCAGCTTGTCGATCAGGCACTGGTTGTCCGACAGGCGGTCGGCTTCGTTCTCGCCGCCGAGCAGGCCGATGCGGATCACGTCCATGTCCTGGGCGAGGACGGGAGTGGCGAAGCTGGCGAGCGCGACGCCGGCCAAGAGGATGTTGCGGATCGCAGTCATGGGAGATCTCCTTTGGTGACGCGAAGGTTATCCGCGACCGCTCCGGCCCGTTTGCATGTCGGGCGGATGGCGGGCACGAAATCGGAAATGGCTGTCAGTTCGGCAGGCGGGCTTCGGCCAGCGCGGCGCCGGCGACGACCGCGGCGACGGGCGCCTTCTTCTTTTTGGGCTGGATCTTTTCGAGGCTGGTCGAGGTCATGTCTTCCGAGAAGGCCTCGGCAAGTCCGTCGGCGCCGTAGAGTTGGCGGGCGACCTCGGTGGTCAGCTCGTCGGGTGTGCCATCGAACACCACCCTGCCCTGCGCCATGCCGACGATGCGCTCGCAATAGGCGCGGGCCGTGTCGAGCGTGTGCAGGTTGGTGATGACGGTGATGCCCTGCTCCTCGTTGATGGCTTTGAGCGAGTCCATCACGACCTTGGCGTTGCGCGGATCGAGCGAGGCGATGGGTTCGTCGGCGAGCAGGATTTTCGGTTCCTGCATCAGCGCCCGGGCAATGGCGACGCGCTGCTGCTGGCCGCCCGAGAGGGTCTGGGCCCACTGCCCGGCGGTCGCGGCGATATCGAGTCTTTCGAGCGCCTTCAAAGCCATCAGCTGCTCGTCCTCGGAGAAGATCTGCAGGAGCGAGAGGATGGTGTTGCGGCGGTTCAGACGGCCGAGCATCACATTGGTGATGACATCGAGGCGCGGCACCAGATTGAACTGCTGGAAGATCATGGCGCAGTCGCGCTGCCAGTCGCGCAGCGCCTGACCGCGCAGCGCCGAGACCGCGACGCCGTCGAACTCGATGATGCCCTCGGACACATCGGCGAGGCGGTTGATCATCCGCAGCAGCGTCGACTTGCCGGCGCCGGAGCGCCCGATGATGCCGACCATCTGGCCGGCGGGGATCTCGAGGTTCACGTCATCGACGGCCGTCTTGGCCCCGAACCGCCGCGTCACCCTGGAAATCTTGAGCATGCCCGCCCCCGTCTCTGATCGACGGGACCAAGACGTAAGGCGGCTACACGAACTGCGTATGAAGGTTGGGTGAAGGGTTTGTGACGGTGGAAAAGTGGGCGGGCGGTTGGGGTAAGGGGTTGATGGGGTTGGGAATTTGGTCCCTCAGTCGGCGCACTGACGGACGTCATCCCCGGGCAGGCGAGGATCCCGGGCCAAGAGCACCGGCGGTAATGTCTCCTCCCCCCTTGCGGGGGAGGGTCAGGGTGGGGGGGAGCCCATGCATCGGGATTGTGTCCGAGACACCGCGATCCGCCCCACCGTCACGGGCCCATCCACCCCCACCCCTGTCCCCTCCCCGCAAGGGGGAGGGAGACCTGACTGATAGACCCAGCCGGCCCTACTCATACTTCTCCAGGAACGCCTCGATCTCCAGCGCACGGAAATCTGCCAGCGCGGCGCGCAGGCGGTGGTGGTCCCAGTCCCACCACGCCATGTCCATCAATCGCTGCGCGATGGCATCGGGGAACCGTTGCTTGATGGTCCTGGCCGGGACGCCGACCGCACTGGCGAAATCCGCAACATCCTTGGTCACCACGGCGCCGGAGCCGACGATGGCGCCGGTCCCGATCCTGACCCCTGGCATCACCACCGCGCCGTGGCCGATCCAGGTGTCGTGGCCGATGCTGATGGGCGTCGATGCGCGCCACTCGAAAAAGTCCTGATCGTCCTGCGCGTCGTCGAAATACCAGGCGGAGCGGTAGGTGAAGTGGTGCAATGACGCCCGCTGGTGCGGATGCATGCTGGCATAGATGCGGACATGGGCGGCGATGTTGGAAAACTTGCCGATGGTCGCGTAGGCGATCTGGGTGTTTTCGACGCAGTAGGAATAGTCCCCCAGCGTCGAATGCGCCACGCGGCAACCCGAGCCGACCTCGGTGTAGCGGCCGAGCGTCGAGTCCGTCACCTGCGCCGAGGGGTGGATGTAAGGCGTCTCGGAGAGGCGGGTCATGCGGCAGCTTTCTTGGGCGCGAAAGCGGTGACGTCGACGATGCGGTCGGCGACTTCGGCGCGTACGTCCTCGTCGTGGAAGATGCCGAGCAGCGCGGTGCCCGCCGCCTTCTTTTCGGCGATCATCTCCACCACCACGCCGCGGTTCGTCGCGTCGAGCGAGGCAGTCGGCTCGTCGAGCAGCAGCACCGGATGGTCGGTGATGAAGCCGCGCGCGATGTTGACGCGCTGCTGTTCACCGCCCGAGAAGGTCGCCGGCGGCAGCGTCCACAGCCGCTCGGGCAGGTTGAGCCGCGCCAGCAATTTCGTGGCCCTGCCCCGCGCCTCGTCGCGATCGACGCCACGGCTCACCAGCGGCTCGGCGACGACATCGAGGGTGGTCACGCGCGGCACGGTGCGAAGGAACTGGCTGACATAGCCGATGGTGTCTCGCCGCAGCGCAATCACCGTGCGCGGACTGGCCGTGGCGAGGTCGACCCAGTCGCCATGATGCAGCAGCCGGATGGCGCCGCCATCGACGCCGTAATTGCCGTAGACCATCTTGAGCAGGCTCGACTTGCCCGCCCCAGACGGCCCGCCGAGCACGACGCATTCGCCCGCATTCACCTCGAACGCCACGCCCTCGACGACGGGCAGGACGATGCCATCACGCAGATGCATGGTGAAGGATTTTTCGACGTCGGAGACTGAGAGAAGAGTGGTCATGGTCATTGCACAAGGCTCCGAGCGGAAAGAGTACCCCCACCCCTGTCCCCTCCCCGCAAGGGGGAGGGAGACCTGACTGCAAACGCCGGGCGCGAGGTCGTGAAGACTGATCGGGAGGGTCTCCTCCCCCCTTGCGGGGGAGGGACAGGGTGGGGGGTATCTTCTGGCACCGCGATCACCTCACACCTGCAAAATCGAACTGACGAGCAGTTGCGTATAGGGCTCGCGCGGGTCGTCGAGCACGCGGTCCGTGAGGCCTGCCTCGATCACCCGGCCGTCCTTCATCACCATCATGCGGTGGCTGAGGAGCCGCGCCACGGCGAGGTCGTGGGTGACGACGATGGCGGCGAGGCCAAGGTCGCTCACCAGTCCGCGCAGCAGGTCGAGCAATCTCGCCTGCACGGACACATCCAGCCCGCCGGTGGGTTCGTCCATGAACACCAGCCGTGGGTTGGTGACGAGGTTGCGGGCGATCTGCAGGCGCTGGCGCATGCCGCCGGAAAAACTGCGCGGCTCGTCGTCGACGCGGTCTTCAGCGATTTCGACGCGACCGAGCCATTCGATGGCGGTGGAGCGGATATGGCCGTAGTGCCGGTCGCCGACGGCCATCATGCGCTCGCCGACATTGGCGCCGGCCGACACGGTCATGCGCAGGCCATCGGCCGGGTTCTGGTGCACAAAACCCCAGTCGGTCCGCATCAGGAAGCGGCGCTCGGCTTCGCTCAGGTCGTAGAGGTTGCGCCAG
>DASWWF010000409.1:0-2058 GCA_036401035.1 Devosia sp. | reverse complement strand
AGAAGATCTCGCCGATTTGCTCGGGGCTGACGGTGACCATTTCGGTCTGGGCCTGAACGGGCGCTGCGATGGCCGCAAGCGGCAGCAGCGCCAGGACGATGGTGAGGCGACGCATTGGGTTTCTCCGGTGGTGTCGCCGGGCGGATAGGGCCCTGCGGGTGAACCGGGAGTGAATGTTGCGGTTGGAATTTCTCCCATGCCGCAGTCGGAATCCTCCCCCGCAGGCGGGAGAGGGTCGCCGGCTGGGAGATTGGCGCCCCTAGAAACTCCACTCGCGGGCCTTGCCCACAAGGAAGTCGCGGAAGACGCCGACGCGCTTGGAGTTCTTCAGCGCCGGCGGATAGACGAAATAGGCCTCATAGGCCGGCAGTTCGATGCCCGGCAGCACGCGGACGAGGCTGGCCTCGCCCTCGGTTACATAGTCGGGCAGCATGGCGATGCCGATGCCGGCGCGGGTCGCCTGCATCATGCCGTAGATGGCGTTGACCTTCATGGCGGCGCGGCGCGGCGACGAATCCGGCCGGCCGACGCGCTCGAGATAGTTGATGTCGCCCAGGTAGCTCGGCACCGGCTCGCCGAAGGCGATGATGCGATGGTTGTCGAGTTCCTCGACCGCCTTGGGGTCGCCGTGCTGCGCCAGGTAGTCCTTGGACGCATAGAAGTGGTTGTGCACGGTGAAGAGCTTGCGCTGGATCATCTCCGACTGGTTCGGACGATGCAGGCGGATGGCCACGTCCGCCTCGCGCAGCGCCAGGTCGAGCTCGGCGTCGTTGAGCTTAATCTCGATCTGGATTTCCGGGTACAGCATCAGGAATTCGTGGACGCGCGAGCTCAGCCAGGTGGAGCCGATGCCCACCGTGGTGTTGACCAGCAGCGGCCCGGTGGGCACGTCCTGGCTTTCGCTCATCTGCGTTTCGACCTGCTGCAGCTCCCAGTGCATGCGGTGGGCGGTGCGGAACAGCTGTTCGCCCACTTCGGTCAGCACCAGCCCGCGCGCGTGGCGGATGAACAGCTTCAGGCTCAGGTCTTCTTCGAGTGCCGAAATCTGCCGGCTGACGGCAGACTGGCTCATGTTCAGTTTCTCGGCAGCGTGGGTGAAGCTTCCGGATTCAGCAGCGGTGTGAAAAATGCGAAGCTTGTCCCAATCGAGCATGTTACTCGGCCGCCTCGGCGAGGTCGTGCTCGGCCAGCCAGCGCTCGGCTTCGAGCGCCGCCATGCAGCCCATGCCCGCCGCCGTCACCGCCTGGCGGTAGACATCGTCGGTCACGTCGCCGGCGGCAAAGACGCCCGGAATGTTGGTCTGCGCGCTGCCCGGGATGGTTTTGAGATAGCCGCCCGGCTTCATGTCGAGCTTGCCGGCGAACACCGAAGTGGCCGGCGAGTGGCCGATGGCGACGAAGACGCCATCGACGGTCTTTTCCGTCACATGGCCGCTGCGGGTGTCGCGGATCTTCACGCCGGTCACCGATGGCGGCATCTGCGAGCCGGTGATCTCCTCGATCTCGGCATTCCAGATCACTTCGACCTTGGGGTTCTTGAACAGCCGGTCCTGCAGGATGCGCTCGGCGCGGAACTCGCCGCGGCGGTGCACCACCGTCACCTTGGAGGCGAAGTTGGTGAGGAACAGGGCTTCCTCCACGGCGGTGTTGCCGCCGCCGACCACCACGACTTCCTTGCCGCGATAGAAGAAGCCGTCGCAGGTGGCGCAGGCGGAAACGCCAAAGCCCTGGAACCTGGCTTCGGAATCGATGCCCAGCCACTTGGCCTGCGCGCCGGTGGCGATAATCACGGAGTCGGCCGTATAGACCGTGCCGCTGTCGCCGGTGAGGCGGAACGGCCGGTGGTCGAAATCGACCTCGGTGATGATGTCGTTGACGGTGCGGGTGCCGACATGCTCGGCCTGCGCCTTCATCTGCTCCATCAGCCAGGGGCCCTGGATGACGTCGGCGAAGCCGGGATAGTTCTCCACATCGGTGGTGATGGTGAGCTGGCCACCCGGCTGGATGCCGTTGATCATCACGGGCTCGAGCATGGCGCGCGCCGCGTAGATGGCCGCC
>DASWWF010000408.1:0-3451 GCA_036401035.1 Devosia sp. | reverse complement strand
GCCTTTGTCGGCGTCGCCGCGTCCGATCTCAACGGCACTGCGCTCCACGCCGATTTCGACTATTTCACCTATCGCCCGGTCCACGACGCGTCGGACCGTTACGAGATCTGAGGGACTAAATGAAAGTTGCAGTAACCGGCGGCACCGGATCGTGGGATCGCGGTGTGGGCCCCGTTGTGATCAAGGCCCTGCGCGACGCTGGCCATGAGGTCACCAATCTCGATCGCGCCGTGCCCGGCGGCATCGAGAGCCCCGGCTTCATCAAGGTGGATCTCACCGACTACGGCGCGACCTTCGCGGCCCTGCACGGCCACGATGCGGTGGTGCAGCTCGCCGCCAATGGCGAACCCGACTGGGACCATCTCTCGGGCGCGGCGCGGTTCCACGTCAACACCATGATCGCCTACAACGTCTTCCAGGCCGCCGTGCATCTGGGCATCAAGCGCGTCGTCTGGGCCTCGTCCGAAACCGTGCTGGGCTTCCCCTTCACCATCCCGCCGACGCTGCTGCCCACCATCGACGAAGACCCGCCGATCCCGACCTCGTCCTACGGCATCTCCAAGGCGGTGACCGAGGACCTCGCCCGCCACATGGCGCGCCAGTACGGCACCACCTTCGTGGGCCTGCGCTTTTCCAACATCTTCTACGACGTGCCCGGCCACGTCACCGGCTACGACCGGCTGCCGAAAATCTGGGCCAACCCGATGGGCAAGCGCTTCGACCTCTGGGCCTATGTCGATAGCCGCGACGTCGCCCAGTCCTGCGTCAAGGGCCTGACCGCCAATGTCACCGGCGCCCCCGTCATGACCATCGCGGCCGCCGACACGCTGATGACCCAGACCAACGCCGAACTCCTCGCCATGGCCTTCCCGGGCTGCCAGCTCCGCCCCGGCACCGGCCCCCACGACACCCTCATCTCCATCGACACCGCCCGCCAGCTCATCGGCTACGAACCCGAGTGGAGCTGGCGCAAGGTGGTGGGACAGTAACTCAGGAGAGAATCTCCAACCCGTGTTTCTGCACGATGGTGAGGAGCTTGAGCGCCATGCCGCTGGGTCGCTTGGCGCCCGTCTCCCACTTCTCGACCGTACTTTCGCTGGTGTTGAGATAGCGGGCGAAGACCGGTTGGCTCACCTTGTTGGCCTCGCGCAGCTTCTTGATCTGCGCGGGGGCGATTTCGGTGGGAATGGCGAGATGCCGGCCATCGAAATCCCGCATCGTCGCCTTGTCGATCGCCCCGACCTTGTGCAGCGCCGTGGCGGAGCCGTGCATCGCCTCCGACAGGTCGCTCTTGAACTTAGCTTTGGTCGCCACGGCAAATCTCCATCAGGTCCGCAACATCGCGCCTCCGGCGGCATCCCGCCCCCTCTCTGCTGCGACTAAGGGCCTGACGGCCCTAAGTCTCGCGTCTCCCCCTCGCTGGGGGGAGAGGGTGCGTCACTGAGAATCTATCAGTCGGGACCCTCTCTCCCCTTGAGGGAGAGACGCGAGACTTAACGAGCGCAGCGAGTTTAGTCGCAGCAGAGAGGGGTACACCGGCCCGAGTAAGTAGCACCCGGTGCTACTGCGATCAACTGTGGCTCCAACCGCTGGGCAGTTGGAATTAGCTTGCGAAACTCGTAGGGTCGCGGCCTTCCGATCAGTTTGCAGCAGCGATTTGGACCAAGCGCCCTACCAAGCTCCGGCGGCCGAGACGCCCGTCACGCCGATGATGAGCCAGTTCCTGGAGATCAAGGCGATCAATCCGGGCTATCTGCTGTTCTACCGCATGGGCGACTTCTACGAGATGTTCTTCGAGGACGCCGAGATCGCCAGCCAGGCGCTCGGCATCGTGCTGACCAAACGCGGCAAGCATCAGGGGCTCGATATCCCGATGTGCGGCGTGCCGGTGCACGCGGCGCAGGACTACCTCAAAAAGCTCATCGGCATGGGGCATCGCGTCGCCATCTGCGAGCAGGTCGAGGACCCGGCTGAGGCGAAAAAGCGCGGGTCGAAGTCGCCGGTCAAGCGCGATGTCGTCCGGCTGGTGACGCGCGGCACGATCACCGAGGACGACCTGCTGCCGACGCGCGGCTCGAACTATCTGGCGGCTTTGGCCATGGTCCGCCATGGCGAGACCGATTTTTCCCTCGCCTGGGCCGATATCTCGACCGGCGACACGGCGGTGATCGATCTGGGCACCGAGGCGATTGCCGACGAACTGGCCCGCATCGACCCGGCCGAGCTGCTGCTCTCCGAAGCCACCCGCGACGCGCTGCGCACGGCGCATGTCCTGCTGCCGCAGGCCGCCATCGCGCTGCTGCCGACCGAGCATTTCGACAGTGAGGCCGGCGCCAGAACCATCCGCGACAGCTTTGCCGGCGAGGTCGATCCGACCGCCTTTTCGCGCGGCGGACGGGCGGCGCTCGGGGCGCTGATTGGCTATGTGCTCGAAAGCCAGAAGGGCGGCACGCTGGCGCTGCGGCCGCCCAATGCCGAGCGGGTTTCGGCCCATATGGCGATCGACGCCGCCACCCGCGCCTCGCTCGAAATCCTCGTCACCCAGCGCGGCCAGGAAAAAGGCTCGCTCCGCAGTCAGATCGACCTTTGCGTCACCCCGCCCGGCTCGCGCCTGTTGGCGCGTCGCCTGGCCGCGCCGCTCTGCGACGCGAAAGAGATCAACGCGAGGCTCGATGCGGTGGAAACGCTTTGTAGCGACACCACCCGCACGTCGCGCCTCCGCGCCGGGCTGAAATCAGTACCCGATATCACCCGAGCGCTGACCCGGCTGACACTCGATCGCGGCGGTCCGCGCGATCTCCGCGCCATTGCCGGCGCCGTCGATGGCGCGCGAAAACTGGCGCAGGAATTGTCCGGCATCGAGGATACGGAGCTGGCGGGCATTGCCGCGACACTGGCCGACGCCCCCGACGCGATGGCGGCCGAACTGCTCGCCGCCGTGGACGACGAGCCGCCACTGCTGGCGCGCGATGGCGGCTTCATCCGCAAGGGCTATGACGACAAGCTCGACGCCGAGCGCGCCCTGGCGTCGGAGACCCGCGAGGTCGTCGCAGCCCTGCAGGCCCGGCTGATCGCCGAGACCGATGTGAAATCCCTCAAGATCCGCCACAACGGCGTGCTCGGCTATTTCGTCGAGGTGCCGGCCGGCCATGGCGGCAAGCTGCTCGAGGAGCCGCACCGGCAGACCTTCATCCACCGCCAGACCAGGGCCAACGCCATGCGCTTCACCACGGCGGAACTGGCCGAGCTCGAAGGCCGCATCGCCCGCGCGCATGAGGCGGCTTTGGGGATCGAAACCGCCATTTTCGCCCGTCTGGTGAACACGGTGCTCACCCAAACCGATCGCCTCCGCGCCACCGCCGACGCGCTGGCCGGGCTCGACGTCACCGCTTCTCTCGCCCACCTCGCCGCCACGCAGAACTATTGCCGTCCCGAGATCGACACCTCGCTC
>DASWWF010000407.1:0-3557 GCA_036401035.1 Devosia sp. | reverse complement strand
CCGACGGGACCCAATAGGCCGGCCTTCTGGGTGCTCAGATGGATGCCCTGCGCCATGGGGTAGAAGAGGAAGATGGCGAAGTAGATGAGCACCGGCGCGATCAGCAGGTAGAGCACCCAGTGCCGGCGCATGGCGCGGCGGGTTTCGGCCCAGCGGTCGCGCTTGACGGCGGGGGTCGGCTTGATCGTGGGGGTGGTGGTGATATCGGCGGCCATCGGTGCCTCGCAGGGACCCCCGCGAGCCGAAGCTCGCGAGGGCCTTTCCTGGGGGAGGAAGACTTAGTCGATGAGGCCGGCGGCGCGGAGCTCTTCGTCCATCTTGGCGACAGCTTCGGCGCCGGTGATTTCACCGAGCATGGCCGGATAGGCGTATTTCTGGACGATGGTCTGGGCGTCGGACCAGCCGGTCGGCATGTATTCGATGCTGGAATTGGAGAGCACGATATCCTGCGCTTCCTTGACGCCCGGGAGCGCCGGGAACGGGTTCTGCCACTTGGTGGAAGCGACGCGCGGAGCGCCGTGATCCATGCCGTGGGCCTTGCCCTGCTCTGTCAGCTCGTACTTGCCATCGGCGGTGACGGTGTAGTCCACATCCTTGATGCCGAGCGTGCCCATGATGTAGCCGGGCTCGGAATGCCAGAATTCGAGGAACTTGATGGCATTGTCGACATGCTGGGCATTGGCCGGCACGAACCACAGCGAAGCGGCGCCGCGGCGCAGCATGATCTTGCCGTCGGGGCCGGGAACGCCGTTGACGCCCTTGGCCTCGAACGAAGACTCCGGATGGTCGGTGGCCATGATGTTGTTGAACAGGCCCACCCAGGCGTCCCAGTAGGTGACGGTGGCCACGCGGTCGGTCATGAACTGGCTGCGGAAATCGCCCGAGCCATTGGTCGGGAAGGCCGGATCGACGAGGCCCTCTTTGCTCATCTTGCCGAACCAGTCGTAGATCTCGGCGGCAGCGGGCGTCGCATAGGGGACGGTGCGCTTGCCGTCGACCATGACGTAGCCGTACTTGACGCCGTTGGCGGACATGAAGCCCTGGATGTCGTAGAGGCCGGCGGTGGAGATGCCGTAGGCGCCCTTGGCTTCCTTGGCCTTGCGCCAATAGGCTTCCCAGTCGGCGAGAGTCACCGGGTCGGCCATGCCGAACTCTTCGAGCCAGTCGGCGCGGACGGTCGGCAGGGTGCCGCCTTCGAACTTGTTGGGCACGGCCCACTTGCGGCCATCGACATCGAACAGCGCCCATTCGGCTGCGGGAATGGTGGCGGTGTCGGAGAGCACCGGCGAGGCGGCGATGCGATCGGTCAGGTCCATGATGGCGCCCTGATCGATGAAGTTGGCGAGCATGCCAGAGTCGCCATAGACGAGGTCATACTGCTCGCCGCTGGCGAGCGAGGTGAACAGCACGTTGTTGTAGTCCGCCTCGGGCTTGACCATTTCGATATCGATGCCGAGGTGCTGCTCGAGCTCCTTGACGAAGAGCTCGTGTTCCGCCGCGTCCTTGCCGCCGGTGACGGCGGAGAGGATGCGCAGATCCTGCGAGAATACGGTGGTGGTCGACAACGCGACGGTGATGGCCGCGAGGCCAGCGAGTACCAGCTTCATTATGAGCGCCTTCCCTTTTTGAACCCTGCGATGCCTGCCTTGCCGGCCTTTGGCATCCGCGGGGTCTCTACCTCCCTTGCGTGACAGAGCGATGAACACGCTTTCATTTCATGCTCGCACGGCTGACGTGGTCCTCCTCAGGTCCGATCGTCAGCGGTGGCATTAATTCACAAAACTGCAATGAAAAGTAGCGAAAACTGCATGGTGTGGATATTGTGGCGGCGCCAGATCGCAGCGTCTGGCGTGGTAATCGATTGCACACGCTATCAAAATCGAGCGCAATTTGAGCGAAATGACGAAATCGCCGCCGCGCCGCGCGACCGCCGAAATGGTGGCCAGCGCCGCTGACGTATCGCGCGTGATGGTGAGCCGGGCGTTCAACCCGCATGCCTCGATCAAGCCGGAAAAGCGCGACCTGATCTTGAAGATCGCGCAGGAGCTCAACTACACGCCCGACATGGCGGCGCGCTCGATGGTGACCGGGCGGTCGCACCTCGTGGCGCTGATCGTGCCGTCGGTTTCGAGTCCGTGGGAGAGCCAGGAGATCGATGCGCTGACGGTGGCGCTGCAGGCCGAGGGGTTTGCCGTGCTGCTGTTCCGCACCGGCAGCGATCTGACCATGGACGAGACACTGCTCACCTACATGAAGGGCTTCAACCCCGACTCGGTGATCGCCTATGCCGAGGCGGTGCGGCCGCAGACCTTGGCGCGCGTGCTGCACAAGGCGGTACCGATCTATATCGGCTATCCGCATGGCGACGAGCCGCCAGCCGAACAGGGGCCGCTGACCGACCGGCTCGACGTGCTGCAGCGCGAGGGCATCGAGCAGGCCATTGCGCTGATGCAGGGATTTGGGGCCCGACGCATCGCCTTTCTCGGCGGCTTGCCGCTGTCGCTGGCGGCGCGGGCGCGCGAGCGGATGGTGCGGGCGGTGATGGCCGAGCGCGGGCTGGCGGCGCCGATCCTGATGCGGGGCGACTATACCTACGCCACTGCGCACCGGGCGACGGTGGACCTCTTCCGGCTGGGCGACGGCGCTGATGCGATCTTTGCCGCCAACGACGTCGGCGCCTTCGGCGTGCTCGACGCGCTGCGGCATGAGCTGGGGCTCAAGGTGCCGCAGGACGTCAAGGTGGTCGGCTTCGACGACATCACCGAGGCGCGCTGGCAGAGCTATGACCTGACCACCGTCCGCTTCGACCTCGACGAGCGCGTGCGGGCGCTGGTGCGGCTGATCCTGCGGCGCCTCAAGCACCCCAACTCACCCTCGATGACCGAAACCATTTCGACCAAGCTCGTCGTGCGCGGCACGGTGGGCTGAAGGATTTTCCCCATCATGGCCGACAAGACCATCCACCTCGTCTTCAAGACCCATCTCGACATCGGCTTTACCGATCACGCCGCCAAGGTCAGGGCGCAGTATCACGAGCGCTTCATCCCGCAGGCGATCGAGACGGGCGAGCATTTCTTCGCCGAGAATTCCGAGGCACCGGCCTTCATCTGGACAACGGGGGCGTGGCTGATCGCCGACCACCTGGCGACGCAGCCGGCCGAGAAGGTCAGGCGACTGGAGCGGGCGATCGAGCGCGGACTGATCCGCTGGCACGCTTTGCCCTTCACCACGCATTCGGAGCTGATGAGCCCGGAGCTGTTCCGGGCGGCGCTGAGCTACTCGGCCGAGCTGGACAAGCGGTTCGGCATGACCACCACGGCCGCCAAGATGACGGATGTGCCGGGGCATACGCTGGGCATCGTGCCGCTCCTGGCGGAGGCCGGGGTGCAGTTCCTGCATCTGGGGGTCAACACGGCCTCGCCGCCGCCGGATGTGCCGGACGTGTTCCGCTGGCGCGCGCCGGATGGCTCTGAAGTGGTGGTGATGTACCAGAAGAGCTACGGGGCGACGCACTTCCCCGACGGGTTCGACGAAGGGCTCTCATTCGCGCATACCAA
>DASWWF010000406.1:0-2574 GCA_036401035.1 Devosia sp. | reverse complement strand
TCATAGTCGGCGTCCGTCGCCGTCTCGGGCGACACGAACACCAGCTTGTCGTTGAAGATGTTGAGGCCCTTGTTCTCCATCGCGCCGAAGTTGAAATCGCTGACGGCGACGATATTGAACACGTCGAGATCGTATTCACGGCCGAAGCGGCGTTCGTCCCAGGCCATCGAGCGCTTGAGCGAGTCCATCGCCCAGGCGCATTGCGGCTCCTTGCCGTGCTCGCAATAGATGCCGAGCGCCACCTTGCGCCCGGAGGCGGTGGTGAACTCGTCGTGGATCGAGCCGAGATCGCCCGCCACCATGGCAAAGAGATAGGCCGGCTTCGGATGTGGGTCCTCCCACACGGCAAAGTGTCGGCCATTGGCCTCGTCGCCATGCGCCACGAGATTGCCGTTGGCGAGCAGCACCGGCGCCAGCGCCTTGTCCGCGCTCATCCGCACCTTGAAGATCGCGAGATTGTCCGGCCGGTCCTGGAAATAGGTGATGCGGCGGAACCCCTCGGGCTCGCACTGCGTGCACCAGGTGCCGCTGGAGCGATAGAACCCCATCAGCCGCGTGTTCTTTTCCGGCTCGATCGCCACTTCGGTTTCCAGCACGAAGCGCTTGGTCGGCGGCTCGTGCACTTCGAGCGACGACGGCGTCGCCTCGAACGCCGTGAGCGCCAGCGGCAGCCCGTCGATGGCGATGGACTTGAGCACCAGCTCGTCGCCGTCGAGCACCAGCGGCGTACCGGGCAGCGTCCCCTCGCGCGGCGCGATGGTCAGCAGTGCGCGGACCAGCGAGGTGCCCGGGTCGATCTGCACGTCCAGTTCGACGCGTTCGACCACATAGGGGCTGGGCTGGTAGTCCTTGAGAAAAATGGTGTGCTCGTCTTCAGCGCGCATCGTTCGCTCCGCAGGGCGTCAACTTGTAACTCGTTATCCGATTGTGGCCGGGCCGCAACAGCCGACTCTCGCAGTTGGTGTATTCTGTCCTGCTGTGAGCGACTAAAAAGCCATACTTCCTGCCAAGTTAGGCAGCAATGGGATGGCCGGGTCGCTGCCAGCTCGCACCTCCGCCGCCGGTTGCATGGCGTCGTGTGCGAAATCCAGCATAGCCCGAGGGTCGAGTCTTTGCACCGGGACGTTTCTTCGCTTGACCTCAACTTCGGTTGAGGTCGTAGGCGCGTCCGGCGTTCCGTTGCAGGTAGGGAGAGGAAGTCATGGTCACCGCGTTCCTGAAGTGGTTCGAGCGTCGTCTCGACGCCTATCCGCTTGGCGAACCTGAACAGCCGCCGAAAGGCCTGCTGGCTTTCTGCCTGCACTATTCCAGGGGCGCCAAGAAGTGGCTGGCCCTGATGGCGATCATGTCCGCGGCCATCGCCGCCGGCGAAATCCTGCTGTTCAGCTTCATCTCCGATATCGTCAACTGGCTGGCCGACGCCGACCCGGCGACCTTCCTTGCCACCGAGAGCTGGAAGCTCTGGGCCATGGGGATATTCATCGTCGTCATCATGCCGCTGATGGTGATCGTCAACACCGCCACCATGCACCAGACGCTGCTCGGCAATTTCCCGCAGCGCATCCGCTGGATGGCGCATCGCTACCTCATCCGGCAGTCGATGAGCTACTTCCAGGACGAGTTCGCCGGCCGCATCGGCGCCAAGCTGATGCAGACCGCCCTCGCCGTGCGCGAAGTGGTGATGAAGCTGCTCGACATGCTCGTCTACGTGGTCGTCTACTTCACCGGCGCGGTCTTCCTCGCCGCGGCGACCGACTGGCGGCTGGCCGTGCCTTTCCTCGTCTGGCTCGTCGCCTATGTCGGCATGATGCGCTACTTCATCCCCAAGATGGGCAAGATTTCGCAGGCCCAGGCCGATGCGCGCTCGATGATGACCGGCCGCGTCGTCGACAGCTACAGCAACATCGCCACGGTCAAGCTCTTCTCGCACTCGAGCCGCGAGGAGGCCTATGCCCGTGAGGCGATGGATGAGTTCCTGGGCACCGTCTACACGCAGATGCGGCTCTTTACCGTGCTCAACATTTCGGTGGTGATCTCGAACTGCCTGCTGCTGTTCGGCGTCGGCGCCACCGGCATCTGGCTCTGGCTGCAGGGCGCCATGTCGCCGGGCGCGCTGGCCGTGTCGCTCGGCCTCGTCATGCGCTTCCAGGGCATGAGCCAGTGGGTGATGTGGGAGATGAGCTCGCTGTTTGAGAACATCGGCACCGTCAAGGACGGCATCGGCTCGATCTCGCTGCCGCGCATCGTCGCCGACAAGCCCGATGCCAAGCCGCTCGGCCGCGTCAATGGC
The DNA here is from genome assembly GCA_036401035.1 of Devosia sp. Classification (GTDB taxonomy): domain Bacteria; phylum Pseudomonadota; class Alphaproteobacteria; order Rhizobiales; family Devosiaceae; genus Devosia_A. The sequence goes on along the minus strand of DASWWF010000406.1, from coordinate 284 downwards.
GACATCCGCTTCGACGGCGTTGCCTTCCACTACGGCAAGGACAGCGGCGTGATCGACAAGCTCGACCTCCACATCCGGCCGGGCGAAAAGATTGGTCTCGTCGGACGCTCGGGCGCCGGCAAGTCGACCATCGTCAACCTGCTGCTCCGCTTCTACGACCGTGAGGGCGGCACCATCACCATCGACGGCACCGACATCGCCACGGTCACGCAGGACTCGCTGCGCGAAAACATCGGCGTGGTGACGCAGGATACCTCGCTGCTGCACCGCTCGGTGCGCGAGAA
>DASWWF010000405.1:0-3125 GCA_036401035.1 Devosia sp. | reverse complement strand
CCCTCGTCCTTGAGGGTGAAATAGGCGTGGCCGGAGGAGTGCTGGCCGCGGAAGCCGGAAATCTCGCCGCGCACGCGCACATGGCCGAATTCGTCCTCGACGGTGCGCCGCACCGCCTGGGCGATCTCGGAAACGGTGAATTCGGCGGCGTTGGTCAGCGTCTCAGCCATCCGACTGACGTGCGTCATGACGACGAGTCCGTCAAGTCACCGTTGGGGTGACGCCCAAGGTCACCCATGCTAGAGGGTGGCCGCCTTCAGAGGGAGCAGCGACATGCGCGTCATGGTGATCGGGTCCGGCGGCCGCGAACATGCCTTGGCCTGGGCGATCTCCAGGTCACCGCGCGTCGAAAAGCTGTTCGTGGCGCCCGGAAATGGCGGCACTGAGCTGATCGCGGAAAATGCCGAGATCGACATCACCAACCATGGCGCCGTGCTGGCCTTCGCCAGGGCCAACCGCGTCGATTTCGTGGTGATCGGGCCGGATGCGCCAGCCGTGGCCGGTCTCGGCGACGATGTGCGCGCCGCGGGCTTCCTCTGTTTCGGCCCGAGCAAGGCCGCCGCGCAGCTCGAAGGGTCGAAAGCCTTTACCAAGCAGATTTGCGACGAGGCCGGCATCCCGACCGCCGCCTATGGCCGCTTCGACACCGAAGCCGAGGCGCTCGCCTATGTGCACGAGCAGGGTGCGCCGATCGTCATCAAGGCCGATGGTCTCGCCGCCGGCAAGGGCGTCACCGTCGCCATGACCATGCAGGACGCCGCCGATGCGGTGCGCGACTGCTTCTCCGGCGCTTTCGGCGCCTCGGGCTCGTCGGTGGTGATCGAGGAATTCCTCACCGGCGAGGAGGCCAGCGTCTTTGCCCTCTGCGACGGCGAAAACATCGTGATGCTGGCCAGCGCCCAGGACCACAAGCGCGTCTGGGACGGCGACCGCGGCCCGAATACCGGCGGCATGGGCGCCTACTCCCCCGCCCCGGTGATGACCGATGCGATGATGGAGCGGACCCGAGCCGAAATCATCGAGCCGACCGTCCGGCGGATGCGCGAACGCGGAACACCCTTCACCGGCGTGCTCTACGCCGGCATCATGGTCACCGACACCGGGCCGAAGCTCATCGAGTACAATGTCCGCTTCGGCGACCCCGAGTGCCAGGTCCTGATGATGCGATTGAAGACCGACATCGTCGACCTGCTCGAGGCCACCGCCAGGGGCGACCTCAAGGGCGTGACGCCCCGGTGGCGCGACGAGGTGGCGCTGACCGTGGTTCTCGCCACCAAGGGCTATCCGGTGAGCGCGGTCAAAGGCAGCGTCATCAAGGGCGCCGATGGGCAGGACAGCGACACGCTGCGCGTGTTTCATGCCGGAACCGCCCGCAATGGCCGGCATTTAGTGGCCAATGGCGGACGTGTCCTCAACATCACGGCACTGGGATCCAGCGTGGCTGAGGCCCAGGCTAGAGCCTATGCGGCGGTTGACCGGGTGGATTGGCCGGAAGGTTTCTGCCGCCGCGACATCGGCTGGCGCGCCATCGAACGCGAAAAGGCCTGAACCTCTTATAAACCTCGCCGGCGCATCCTACGTCGTTACCGTGAGCGAGAACCTGAAACAGAGCAACGATTCCATCCCGATCCTGAAGCGGGGACAGGAGATAGTCGATCGTTTGCGCGGCAACGCCCAGAAGACCAGGCCCTCCAGCATGCCGCGCATCGGCGTGGCGCTGGGTGGCGGCTCGGCCCGCGGCCTCACTCATATTCCCTATATCGAGGCGATGGACGAACTGGGGCTCAAGCCCGCGATCATCGCCGGCACATCGATCGGCGCGTTGATCGGCTCGGGCTGGGCCAATGGCATGAGCGGGGCGGAACTGCGCGAGCATTCCTTCTCGGTGCTGGGCACCATGCGCATCATTGCCGGGCGCCTGTGGGGGGCGCAGATTCGCAATCTGGGCGGGCTGATCGCCAACGGGCTCAACATGCAGCTCGACGCCGAGCGCGTGGTCGAGGCCTTCCTGCCCGATCCGTTTCCCACCGAATTCAAGGACTTGAGCACCCCGTTCTACGTGGTAGCGACGGATTTCCAGAGCTGGCACCAGGTGGTGTTCACCGACGGCCGCCTGCGGCAGGCCATTGCCGGCTCGATCGCCATCCCCGGGCTGTTCAAGCCGGTCGCCTATGCCAACCACACGCTGGTGGATGGCGGAGTGGTGAACCCGCTGCCGCTCGACCAGGTCGCCGACACCGACATCATCGTCGGCATCGACGTGAACGGCGATCCGTCCGAAGTCATCAAGCGCACCAACCACAACGCGGCAGACGTGTGGTTCGGTTCGGCCCAGATCATGATGCATTCGCTGACGGCACACATGATGGCCGCCTATCCGCCCGACGTTTACGTCCGCCCGCACGTCATGCCGTTCGGCGCGCTGGAATTCTGGCGCGTGCGCGAAATCATCGCCCATGTCGAAAAAGACAAGGACAACTTCAAGCGGCATCTCGAACGCAAGGTCGAAGCGTTCATCACCAACACGGAACTGACGACCCGGGCCGAAGACTAGTCCCTCGCCACGCCCTCGTCCGGGCACTCAGCCCCTCTTTGCCGCGAAGAAGTCCTTGAGCATCGCCGCCGCCTGCCGCTCGCCGATGCCGCCGATGACCTCGGGCGCGTGGTGGCAGGTGGGCTGTTCGAACAGCCTGATGCCGTTCTCCACTGCACCGGCCTTGACGTCCTCGGCGCCGAAATAGAGCCGCCGCAACCGGGCATGGGCGATGGCGCCGGCGCACATGGCGCAGGGTTCGAGCGTCACATAGAGGTCGCAGCCGTCGAGCCGGCCGGTGCCGCGGGCGGCGAGCGCGGCGCGGATGGCCAGCATTTCGGCGTGGGCCGTGGGGTCGCCCAGCGCCTTCATGCGGTTGCGCTCGGCGGCGAGGATAGTGCCGTTCTCGACGATCACCGCCCCGACCGGCGCCTCGCCCGCCTCGGCGGCATCGGCGGCGAGCTTGAGCGCCAGCGTCATCGGGGATGTCGGGGAGGGATGCATTTCCGGGTGGTAGCAGGTTTTGCGGGCGGGCTAAACTCTGCCTCCAGGAGAATCGCCCGTGCCCATCCGCCAGTTGCCCGAGGATCTG
>DASWWF010000404.1:0-4047 GCA_036401035.1 Devosia sp. | reverse complement strand
GAGGCTGAGCACCTCCTCGCCTTCGGCGGCCAGATAAAGGCGAAGCGCCCGGACCATCACCCAACTGCGGCTACGATCGATGGCGCCGGCGATACGCTCGATATCGTCGAGAAGGTCGAGCGGGATGCGCAGCGTGATCGGGTCGGAAAGCTCAGGCTTGCTCATGGCACCACCTCGATTTGTATTACAGCGTATTACAATCGAGGTGACCCAGCAAGTCGCCGCCTATTCCGCCGCCTCGAACAGCGGGGCGTTGGGGCGGACGGCGATGACGACGCCGTCGCGGGAGGCTTCGACGAAGGCGCTATCCTGGCGCAGCGCATCGAGAGTGCGCGGGGTGGGGACCGGCCCCGGCCAATCCTCGAAGGCAAAGCCCAGCACCACCGCGGCCTCGCCGATCGCCGCATCGAGCGTATCGGCCACGGCGGTGACACCGGGCACGTCGGGAAACGACACGCCGTAACCGGAATCGGCGTCCTTGTGGACGATCGCGATGTAGTGGGCGTCCTGCATGATCAGTCCTTCGGCCATCCAGCCTGCTGGTAGATCGCTCTTGCCGTCCCGAGCGGGATGTCGCGCCGCGGATGCGTGACGATCACCGTTCGACCGTCCGCATGCCGGAACTTGTGGTGCGACCCGCGCACGGAGACCTGCTCGAAGCCCGATTTTTCCAGCCGTGCAATGATAGCCCGACTGTCCCTCAGCTTCAAACGTCCAGGTTGGCCACGTTGAGGGCGTTGTCCTGGATGAATTCGCGGCGGGGTTCGACGAGGTCGCCCATCAGCTGGGTGAAGATCAGGTCGGCGTCGGAGCCTTCCTTGATCTGCACCTGCAAGAGCGAGCGCACGTTGGGGTCGAGCGTGGTTTCCCAGAGCTGCTCGGGGTTCATTTCCCCGAGGCCCTTGTAGCGCTGCAGCGAGAAGCCCTTGCGGCCGGCGGCCGAGATGGCCGAGAACATCGAATAGGGCCCGAAAATGTCGGTCGAGAGGTCCTTGCGCACCAGTTTCGAGGTGCCCTCGTAGAGGCCTTCGAGCCGCTCGATCAGTTGCCGGATCTTGCGGGCATCGGCGCTGGCGAGGAGCTGCGCGTCGACATTGTGCGTCTCGGTGACGCCGCGGACGGTGCGCGAGAAGCTGAAGCCGCCCTGGCCATCGAGGGTGCCGGTCCAGCCGCGCTCGACTTCGTCGGAGACCAGGTCGAGCCGCTCGGCGACTTTGCGTGCCACAGCTTCGGCGGCTGCCGGATCGAGCAGTTTTTCCGGATCGAGCCCGCCGACAATCGCTGTCTGTTCGACGATCTGCCGGTTGTAGCGCAGGTTGAGGTTGTCGATGGTGTGCACCAGTTCGCGGGCCTGGCGGGCCATGGCGAGCAGGTCCTGCCCGGCATGGCTGGAGCCGGCGGCGGTGGTGAACACGGCTTCCTCGGTGCCGGACTCAAGCAGGTAATCCTCGAGGCTGCGTTCGTCCTTGATGTACTGCTCGGACGAGCCGCGCTTGATTTTGTAGAGCGGCGGCTGGGCGATGTAGATGTGGCCGCGATCGATCAGTTCGCGCATGTGCCGGTAAAAGAAGGTCAGCAGCAGCGTGCGGATATGGGCGCCGTCGACGTCGGCGTCCGTCATGATGATGATCTTGTGGTAGCGCAGCTTGTCGGCGTTGAAGTCTTCGCGGCCGATCGCCGTGCCCAGTGCCATGACCAGGTTACCGATCTGCTCGGAGCCCAGCATGCGGTCGAAGCGGGCGCGCTCGACATTGAGAATCTTGCCACGCAGCGGCAGCACGGCCTGGGTGAAGCGATCGCGCCCCTGCGATGCCGAGCCACCGGCCGAGTCACCCTCGACGATGAAGATTTCGGACTTGGCCGGATCTTTCTCGGAGCAGTCCTTGAGCTTGCCGGCGAGGAAGTTGATGTCGAGCGCCGACTTGCGGCGGGTCAGCTCGCGGGCCTTGCGGGCGGCTTCACGGGCGGCGGCCGCTTCGACCACCTTGCTCACCACCTGCTTGGCTTCGGCGGGATGTTCCTCGAACCACTGCTGCAGCTTGTCGTTGACGCCGTTTTCGACCACCGGGCGGACTTCGGACGAAACCAGCTTGTCCTTGGTCTGGCTGGAGAATTTCGGATCGGGGACTTTCACCGACAGCACGGCGGTCAGGCCTTCGCGCGTATCATCGCCGGTGAACTGGACCTTTTCCTTCTTGGTGATGCCGCTGGCCTCGCCATAGGCGGTGACCTGCCGCGTCAGCGCCGCGCGGAAGCCGGCCAGATGCGTGCCGCCATCGCGCTGCGGGATGTTGTTGGTGAAGCACAGCACGTTCTCGTGGTAGCTGTCGTTCCACCACATGGCGACTTCCACCGTCATGCCGTCCTTTTCGGACCGGAGCAGGATCGGCGAGCCGATGAGCGCGGTCTTGGCGGTATCGAGATAGCGCACGAAGGCTTCGAGGCCACCCTCGTAGTAAAGTTCGGTCTCGACCGGCTCGGGATGACGCTTGTCGCGCAGGAAGATGCGCACGCCCGAATTGAGGAAGGCCAGTTCGCGCAGCCGGTGTTCCAGCGTCTTGTAGTCGAACTCCACCATGGTGAAGGTATCGGCCGACGGGGTGAACGTCACCGAGGTGCCGCTGCGGCCCTCATAGGTGCCGGGCTGCTTGTCTTCCACATAGGTGCCGGTCTGCTTCAATGGCGCGTCCGCATCGCCATGGGTGAAGCTCATCTCGTGGATCTCGCCGTCGCGGCGAATCTTGAGCTTGAGCGAAACCGACAGCGCGTTCACCACCGAAACGCCGACGCCGTGCAGGCCGCCGGAGACCTTGTAGGAATTCTGATCGAATTTGCCGCCAGCATGCAGCTGGGTCATGATGACCTCGGCCGCCGAAACGCCCTCTTCCTTGTGGATGGCGGTGGGGATGCCGCGACCATTGTCGTCGACCGTCACCGAGCCATCGGCATTGAGCGTCACCGTCACCAGGTCGGCGTGCCCGGCCAGGGCCTCGTCGATGGCGTTGTCCACCACCTCATAGACCATGTGGTGCAGGCCCGAGCCATCATCGGTGTCGCCGATATACATGCCAGGACGCTTGCGCACGGCATCGAGGCCCTTGAGGACCTTGATGGAGTCGGCGCCATATTCGTTGGGGTCGGACGGGGTGTCGTCGGTGCTCAAAAGATATCCCGAATCATTGGAGAAATCCGCTCAAATGGGTCTAGCGGATAGGGCTCCCATACCCAAGACAAATGGCTATTTTTAGCCCGATTTTCAATGGTTACACCCCTATTCCGGATGGCTGATTTGACGCTTCCGGGGCCGAGCCCCGAATTGGCTCGCCGTACCGTCGCCGCGGGCCTGCGCCGGATTGCCGGCGGCGTTGCAGGATTTCGCCATTTGAGCCCCACTGTGGCGGCGGCGCGCTAGTCGCCTCGTCCGGCCCATGGCAGCGTTCGACCCCTTGTTGAGGGGGCTCTCATGTCATCGGATTTCGCAGCCGCGCTGGAGGCGGGGGACGTTGCCGCGCTTCGCGCCATCCCCAAGGCCGACCTCCACAACCACGTCACCTTCGGCGGCAATCGTGATTTCGTGCGCGAAAGGACCGGCGTCGACGTGGCGCCGCTCGACCACGTGCTCAAATCCATGGACGAGATGCACGAATGGGCCGGCAAGCATATCAGCCCGGCCTTCAAGGGACTGCAAGGCCGGATGCTGGGGATCGAGGCGACGTTCGTCCAGGCCAGGCTCGATGGCGTCACGCGGCTCGACGGCGGCGAGGACGTCTGGGCGATGACGCTCTCGGACCGCGACGTGCCGCGCCTCACTCAGGCGCTGCGGGACATTCATGCGCGCGTGGCGCCGGAGATCGAGTGGACGCCGCAGATGGGCCTCTCCCGGCACTGCCCCATCCAGTACGTGATGGAGTGGAGCGCGCCGTTCCTCGAGCTCGACTTCTACCAGACCGTCGACCTCTACGCCGACGAGTTCGCACAGCCGATCGGGGTGTTCAAGCCGGTCTATCGCGCCGCCAAGGCCAAGGGCCTGCGCCTCCGCGCCCATGC
>DASWWF010000403.1:0-5284 GCA_036401035.1 Devosia sp. | reverse complement strand
CTCCGCCAATGTCGAGGCCGGCATCGCCGTGCTGCGCGCCGGCGGTTATGACGGCGTCATCGCCTTCGGCGGCGGCTCGGGCCTCGATACCGCCAAGGTCATTGCCTTCATGGCCGGCCAGACCCGCCCGATGTGGGATTTTGAGGACATCGGCGACTGGTGGACCCGCGCCGACCCCAAGGGCATCTTCCCCATCGTCGCCGTGCCGACCACCGCCGGCACCGGTTCCGAAGTCGGCCGCGCCGGCGTCATCACGGACGAGACCACCCACACCAAGAAGGTGATCTTCCACCCGCTGATGATGCCCAAGATCGTCATCGCCGATCCCGAACTCACCGTCGGCATGCCGGGCTTCATTACCGTCGGCACCGGGTTCGACGCCCTCGCCCACTGCCTCGAGGCCTATTGTGCCCCGGGCTACCACCCGCTCGCCGACGGCATAGCGGTAGAAGGCATCCGGCTGGTGCTCGAGAACCTGCCCAAGGTCGTCGCCAATCCCAACGACATCGAGGCGCGCGGCCACATGATGAGCGCCGCCGCCATGGGCGCCACCGCCTTCCAGAAGGGCCTCGGCGCCATCCATGCGCTGAGCCATCCGGTCGGTGCGCTCTATGACACCCATCACGGCATGACCAATGCCGTGTTCATGCCCTATGTCCTGGTGGTCAATCGCGACGCCATCGAAGCCAAGATCGCCCGCCTCGCCGCCTATTGCGGCCTGTCGCCGAGCTTTGACGCCTTCCTCCACGCCATCTCGGCGCTGCGCAAGAAACTCAACGTCCCCAACACCCTTCGCGATTTCAAGGTCGACGCCGCCCAGCGCGACAAGATCGGCGACATGGCCATCGTCGACCCCACCGCCGGCGGCAACCCGATCGAACTCACCAAGGCCCGGGCACTGGAGATTTTCGACCGGGCGATGGACGGGCGGCTGTAGCACTTAGCCGAATGGCGATTGGGCAGCCATGGCGGGATAGAGGTCTTCCCATCTCGGGTTGATGTCTTTGAAAAGCGCGATCTTCCAGTCGCGCTTCCACCGCTTGATCTGCTTCTCGCGGGCGATGGCGTAGTCGATGTCTTCGTGGACCTCGTACCAAACGAGCATCGTCACGTCATAGTCCTTCGTGAAGCCCTTGACCTCGCGTGACTTGTGCTGCGACACCCGTCGCACTAGGTTGTTGGTCACGCCGACATAGAGCGTGCCGTTGAACTTCGACGCCAGGATGTAGACGAAGTAGAGCTTCCCCATGGATTGAGTCTAGCACCGGCTCTCTCCACCCCACCAGCTGTCATCCCTGCGGAAGCAGGGACCCACTCGTCAGCCAGAGAGGAGACCTGAAACTAAACACGCGATCTATCCAACCCACCAGCTGTCATCCCGGGCTTGACCCGGGACCCATCTCTCCTCCACTCGGGCGGACAAGTGGGTCCCTGCTTTCGCAGGGATGACACCGAGTTTGGGGCGGGAGCTATTGACTAGCCTGTTTCACCGTCGCCAGCGCGCCGCGCTCGAACAGCGAACGGACATGCGCCACGACCACGTCGCGGAACGCCGCATTGCCCGGCAAATCCATCCCGAAAATCTCGGTCATCCCCAGCAGCCCATCCACCAGCCGCGCGGCATCACTCCCCGCCGCATCCGCGATCGCCCGAAGTTTCGCCGCATGCGGGTCCTTCACGTCGATGGCGCCACCCTGCTCGTCGATGCCGGTGACGTAGCGCATCCACGCCGCGACACCCAGCGCCAGCCGCCCGTAGGGGGCGCCGGCGGCGATGCGGTCGCGGATCGTGCCCAACAGGCGCTGCGGCAGCTTCTGCGAGCCATCCATGGCGATCTGCCACGTCCGGTGCTTCAGCGCCGGGTTGGCGAAGCGCGCCAGCAGCGCGTCGCGATAGGCCTCCAGCTCCGCCCGCGGCATCGGCAGCGTCGGCATCACTTCGTGGCTCATCAGCCCGTGGACAAGGGCGCGGATGCCCGCATCGGCGATGGCTTCGTTCACATACTGATAGCCACCGAGATACCCCAGATACGACATGGTCGAGTGGCTGCCGTTGAGCATGCGGAGCTTCATCAGTTCGAACTGCTCGACCTCATCGACCAGTTGCGCACCCACTGTCTCCCAGGCCGGCCGCCCTTGCGGGAAGTGGTCCTCGATCACCCATTGGGTGAAGGGCTCGGTCATGATGGGCCAGGCATCCTCGGTGCCGGTCAGCTCGCGCACCGTGTCGCGGTCGGCGTCGGTGGTGGCCGGCACGATGCGGTCGACCAGGGTCGAGGGGAAGGCAACGTTCTTTTCGATCCACTCGGCGAGCGTGGGGTCGCGCAGCCGCGCGAACTGGGTGACGATGCGGCCGACGGTCTTGCCGTTCGACGGCAGGTTGTCGCAGCTCATCACCGTGAACGGCGCATTGCCCGCCTCGCGGCGCAGTTCGAGCGCACGAACGATCAGGCCCGGGGCGCTGACCGGAGCGGCGGGATTGGCGAGATCGGCGATGATATCAGGGTGCTTCGGGTCGAGATTGCCGGTCGCCGGATCGTGGCAATAGCCCTTCTCCGTCACCGTCAGCGAGACGATGCGGATGCGCGGATCCGCCATGGTGACGATCAGCTCTGGCCGCTGGCTGTTGGCGTCGAGCACGTTGAGGATCGAGCCGATGACGCGGGCTTTGGTGCCGGCCGCATCGCGGATGGCGACAGTGTACAAATGGTCCTGCGGCGCCAGCGCATCCTTGGTGTCGGGCCGGCGCAGCGAGGCGCCGATGATGCCCCAGCTCGGGTCCTTGCCGAGACTATCGTCGACATAGACCGCCATATGCGCGCGGTGGAAGGCGCCGATGCCCAGATGCACGATGCCAGGGGTGACCTTGCTCCGGTCATAGGGCAGCGGGGTTTTGAGCGTCGACTGGCTTAGGCGCATAGGGGTCCTCCTCGGGGCGGCGGGACCATAGCGGAGGCCGGCGCCGGCTGCCATACCACTTTGGCCAAACCATTGCGCCGACGCGTCAACCCCGGCATAAGCGGCTGGCCTAAACGGGAGGAAAGACGTGGCGAAGCGCTTTGTCAGCATCGGCGAATGCATGATCGAGATGTCGGGCGGCGAAGGGGGCATGTACAAGCTCGGCTACGCTGGCGACACGCTCAACACCTCCTGGTACATGCGCGCGCTGCTGCCTGCCGAGTGGAACGTCGACTATGTCACGGCGCTCGGCGACGACATGTATTCGAACCAGATGAAGGCCTTTCTCGAAAAGGCCAATATCGGCACCAGCCGCATCCAGATCATCGAGGGCAAGCGCCCCGGCCTCTACATGATCCACCAGGAAAAGGGCGACCGCGTCTTCACCTATTGGCGCGGCCAGTCCGCCGCCAAGCAGCTTGCCGACAATCCGGCGGCGCTCGACGCAGCGCTCGATGGCGCCGACATGGTCTATTTCTCCGGCATCTCGATGGCCATTCTCGCCCCACGCGCCCGCGGCAAGCTGATGAAGGCCATCGTCAAGGCGCGCAGCAACGGCGCCCGCGTGGTGTTCGACACCAACCTCCGCCCTGCCCTCTGGACCTCGCAGGACGTGATGAAATCCACCCTCACCGCGGCAGCGACCATCGCCGACGTGGTGATGCCGACCCATACCGACGAAGGCCCGGTTTTCGGCGACAAGGATCGCGAGGCAACGGCAAAGCGCTATCTCGACATGGGTGTCGCGGAAGTCGTGGTCAAAGACGGCGCCAACCCCGCCCTCGTCGCCCTGCAGGACGGCAGCCGCTACGAAGTTCAGGCCACCAAAGCCGACAAGGTGGTCGATGCGACCGGCGCCGGCGACTCGTTCAACGGCGGCTATCTGACCTCACGCATCGCCGGCAAGAACCCGGAAGACGCCGCCAAGCGCGGCCACGCCGTCGCCGGCATCGTCATCGGTCACAAGGGTGCGCTGGTCGATCCGGAGCTGGTGAAGGGCTGAAGTCTCCTGGCAGGCACCTGCTCGCCAACCCACCGGCTGTCATCCCGGGCCTGACCCGGGACCCAACTCTCCTCCACTCGAACTGAGGAGTGGGTCCCTGCTTTCGCAGGGATGACATCGAGTGTGTGGCGGCTTTTCAGTAGCCCTCATGGTGAGCCTGTCGAACCACGAGGGCGTGGCTAAGGCTTGCTCACCGCCTCATAGACCAACCGCACGCCCAGCACGCCGATCAGCGCCGCCGCGACGCGGTCGATCCAGAGCTTTGCGCCCAGATACAGCGCGCGCGGGCGACTGGATGAGAACGCCAGCGCCACCAGCGCGTACCAGGCCGTTTCCTGCAGGAAGATCAGCGGCGGCAGCGCGAAATAGAGCCAGACCGGCGGGTTGGCCGGCAGCAGCGCCGCGAACACCGCGCCGAACACGGCGATGATTTTCGGGTTGGAGAGCTGGGTCAGCAGCCCCAGCCAGAAGGCGCGGCCGGCATTGGCCTGGCGCTCGCCGCCATGCGCAACGGCCACCGGCTCAGGTGCGCCCTGCCAGATTTTCCAGGCGAGATAGAGCAGATAGAGCCCCCCGGCGATCTTTAACGCCATGAACACCACGCCACCCTCGGCGATCAGTGTGCGCAGGCCCAGTACCGCCAGCGCGCCGTAGAGACAGGCGCCAACGCCCATGCCGAGCGCGGCGGCCAGTCCCTCAACCCGCGATTGCGCCACCGATGTGCGCACCACGAAGACAAAGCTCGGCCCCGGGCTGATGGCGCCCACCAGCAGCGCGCCGAGGATGGCGAACAGCGCAACGAAATCGGTCATCACCATCTGCCTTCGTCCGAAGCGCAATAGGCGACTTCGACCGAGGTCGAGGTCCGCCCTAGCGCCTCGTTGCGGCGCGGATAACGGCCGAAGCGCCTGAGCACGTCCTGATGCGCCAGCTCGTATTCGACGTTTTCCGGGATGCCGAGTGCCTGGTGCAGCCGCAGGCTCTCCTCGTGCACCTTGAGCGATTCCGAGTGCATATAGGGCAGATAGAAGAACATGCGCCGCTCGTGCGGCACCTGCTGGTCATGGCCGCCGGCCACTGCCTCCTGCGCCAGGGCCAGCGCCATCGGGTCCGAGGCGAAGGCCTTTGCCTGGCCGCGATAGATCTGCCGCGAGAACTGGTCGAGGACGATGATCTCGGCCAGCCGGCCCTCTGGGGTGGTGCGCCAGGTCCAGGCCTCGCCCGCCGCCACCGCCAGGTGCGTTTCGGCGAATTCGGCCGTCAGCTTGGCGTCGAATTCCGGGCCACCGCCGAACCACTGCTCGCGGCCATGCTGGACGAACCA
>DASWWF010000402.1:0-5224 GCA_036401035.1 Devosia sp. | reverse complement strand
GGATCGTCCGGCATGATGCGCCGGGCCCATTGCCAGAACACCGAGAGCGTCGCAGCAAGGCAGATCCAGGTCAGCGCGCGAACGCTCCACCAGTGCCAGCCGACGACCTTTTCGGTCAACCACAGCAGCCAGGCATGCAGCGGCGGATGATCGAAATAGGAGAGCTCGGGCCGCTGGCCCCACATCCAATAGTAGCTCTCGTCGCCCATGGGCGGCACGGCGATATCGAACCATACCCTCAGCCCGAGCAGGACAAGGACCACGGCCTGCATGATGCGGATCGAGCGGGTCACGGGTTGCGGGGGAGAGGGAGCGTCCGTCATCAGGGGGCCGGGTGGGACAAGGTGGACGAGCCATAGCGGAAGTCGGGACGGAGGCAAACCCGGGCGTTAACCGGCGGCGTTAGCCATCGTTATCCGATGTGGTTGCGGGGTTTCGTCCATCGCGACAAACTATGTACAATTGCAGGGGAGTTGTCATGATCAGCAAGGAAGCGCGGGCTGAGCTCGACCGGCTCTTTGCCGAGCGCAAGCCGGAGCGGCCGCTGGAGCAGCGCCGGCGCGAGTGGGAGGCCGAGGCGCGTCTGGCCGTGCTGCCGCGCGAATCCCGCTTTACGCCGCAGGTCGCGGGCGGGGTCAACTGCGAGTGGATGGAAATGCCGCGGGTGGCGCGCGACCGCGTGTTCCTGTTTTTCCACGGCGGTGGCTACAATGCCGGGTCGCCGCGCACGCACCGGTCGCTGGCCGCCAATTTGAGCCGCGCGGCGCATATGCGGGTGCTGTTGCCGGATTATCGACTGGCGCCGGAGCATCCGTTCCCGGCTGGGGTCAAGGATGCACTGCTGGTCTATCAGTGGCTGCTCAACCAGGGGTTCTCGGAAAAGACCATCGTCGTCGGTGGGGATTCGGCGGGCGGCGGACTTGCGCTCTCCATGTTGCTGGCCTTGCGGGCCGCTGGCGCGAAAATGCCGATGGCGGCGATCCTCCTGGCGCCCTGGACCGATCTGACGGTCTCGTCGCAGAGCTACGAGAAACTGCGGAAGTTCGATCCGATCATCACCCGCGAAGGCTTGCGCGAGGCGGGACTGCTCTATGCGGGCAAGCGCGATCCTGCCGATCCGCTGCTGTCGCCGCTGTTCGCCGATCTCGCCGGGTTGCCGCCGATGCTGATCCATGTCGGCAGGGACGAGGTGATGCTCGACGATAGCCGGAAGTTCGCCGAACGAGCCAAGGATGCTGGTGTGCCGGTGACCTACAAGATGTTCGACGGGATGTGGCATGTGTTTCACACCGCCGGGCAGGATCTGCCGGAATCGCGCAAGGCCATCGACGAGATCGGCAGCTTCGTGCGGGCGCTTTACGCCGAGGTCGAGACGGTCTAGCAAAGCGCAACCAAATGGTTGCGTGAACGATGAGTCTCAAGACGCGTGAAATGGTGTTCGTGGCGCTGGCCGATCCGAGCCGGCGGCTGGTGCTGGACCGGTTGCGGCAGCGCAACGGCCAGACGCTGAGCGAACTCTGCGACGGCCAGGCGATCTCGCGGCAGGCCGTCACCAAACATCTCATGATTCTCGAACAGGCGAACCTCGTAACCTCCGAAAAGCGCGGGCGCGAGCGGCTGCATTTTCTCAACCCGGTGCCGATCCATGCCGTCGCCATGCGGTGGCTGAGGCAGTTCGACGAGTTGCCGCTCGACATTCTCGCCAAAAGCAAAGGGCCGGGGTGATCCCCGGCCCTTCGGCAGTCTGTGGTGGGCCGGCTTACCGGTCGGCGACGGTGATCAGCGAGGTGATACGCTTGATCGTGGCGCGGCGGTTGAGGGGCTCGCTGGCCTGGGTGTTCACCTTGAGGTAGCGCTCGCCATAGCCCTGGGTGACCAGGTTCTCCGGCGGCACCTTGTAGAAGTCGGTGAGGATCTGCGCGACGACGGCGGCGCGCTGGTCCGACAGCACCAGGTTGGCTTCATCGGAGCCCGTCGCGTCGGTATGGCCTTCGATGAGGAAGGTTTCCGCCGGATTGTCCTCGAGGATGGCCAGCATGGCGCGGGCGACCTTGGAGAGGGCGCCGACCTGGGTCGACGAGATGGTGGCCTTGCCCGAGTCGAAGGTCAGACCGCCGACTTCAATACGACGCACCGAGTCACGGATACGGGACGACCGCTTGACCTCTTCCACCGAGTAGATGCGGCGCACCTGCTCGACCGGCGGCTGCCGGAAGAAGAGCTCGACTTCTTCCTCGTCGGCATAGTCGACGTCGAGGATGTAGTCGCGGGCCGGGATGTTGAGGCGCAGCGGCGGCAGGTCGCGACCCGGATCGATGAAGAAGCCGTCACGGTCGCTGTCGCGATCGGTGTCCAGTTCCTCGTCATAGTAGGCCAGGATGAACTCACGGCCGTCGGGCGAGAAGCGCGAGCGCTTGAGCACGTCGCCCCAGCGGTTGCGGATGGTGACGATACGGACGCCGTTGGGACGCACGATGGTCTCGCGGGTCCGGCCGTTGCGCAGCTCTTCGTAGTAGATGCGGTCTTCGTCCGGCCGATACATGCGATCACGTTCCTGGCCGGGATTGTTGATCACGATGTTGAGGCCGATCTGGAAGAGCACCGGCGCGGTTGGGGCATTGTTGTTGATGATGGTCGTGTTGTTCGTGACCTGAGTCACATTGTTCTGGATGATCGTCACATTCTGCGGCAGCGCCTCGGCAGCAACCTGCGGCTCTGCGATCGCGGCGTTGAGAACGATGGCTTCCTGAGCGATCTCCGCGCCCTGTTCTTCTTCGACCGACTGCACTTCGACCGGGGCGATCTTGGCCTGGGCCTCGGTATCGGTGGTGGGGGCCGGGGTCTCGGGCTCGGCTTCGATCACCGGGGCGGCGGGCTCGCCGGCGGCGACGTCGGTGGCCGTGTCCTTGGCACTGTCGAGCAGCGGGGCGGCCTCTTCCGGAGCGACGGTGACCGGGAGAGCCTCGACGGCTTCAGGGTTCACGATCTCGTCGATGGCCGGGGAGAGTTCGACCGGCGGGGCAGGCTCGGTGACGGCCACCTGCGGCACTTCGGCCAGCGGCGGGAAGCCGAAGGCTGCAAGGCAGGCGGCGACGTCGGCATTGCCGGCGGCCTCGCAGGAAGCGGTGATCTGCTGCATCGCCAGATCCACAGTGGTCTGGCCGTCGGCATTGCCGGCCTGCAACTGGGCAATGCCCGAATTGTAGAGCTCGATGGCGGTGCCGATATCGGCCTGGGCCTGCACGGCCGGATCGACCGGCGGCGGAGCTTCGATCACGGCCGGTTCGCCCACGGGAGCGGGTTCTTCGGTCGCGGGCTGCTCGGTTGCCGGCTGGTCGGCCGGGGTGTCGGTGGCCGGCTGTTCGGCCGGGGTATCGGTGGCCGGCTGGTCAGCAGCCGGAGTGTCGGTTGCGGGCTGGTCCGCGGGAGCGGCCGGCTGCGGCAGCGGCGGCAGTTCCTGGCCGATACACGACGCGATGTCGGCATAGCCATTGGCGGTGCAGAGTTCGAGGATGCGCGCCGAGGCGGCATCGGCCTGGGTCTGGGCAGCGGCATAGTCGCCACCACCGGCAGCCGAGTCGAGGGCGGCCTGGTATTCGGCGAGCGCGGCGTTGAGATCGGCAACGAACTGGGCGTTGGCCGCTTCAGTCGCGGCGGCGGCAGCAGCTGCATCGGTGGCGGCCTGCGCGTCGGCAGCGGCCTTGGCATCGGCTTCGGCCTGAGCCGCAGCTGCGGCAGCGTCGGCATCAGCCTGGGCCTGTGCGGCAGCAGCGGCGTCCGCGTCGGCCTGGGCCTTGGCAGCAGCGTCTGCTTCAGCCTGCGCCTGAGCGGCGGCGGCAGCGTCGGCCTCGGCCTGCGCAGCCGCGGCAGCATCGGCTTCCGCCTGAGCAGCGGCAGCGGCGTCGGCTTCCGCCTGGGCGGCAGCAGCGGCGTCGGCCTCCGCCTGTGCGGCAGCAGCAGCGTCGGCTTCAGCCTGAGCGGCGGCAGCGGCATCGGCTTCCGCCTGGGCCTGGGCGGCAGCGGCCGCCTCTGCTTCGGCCTGGGCCTGGGCGGCAGCGGCGGCTTCGGCTTCAGCCTGAGCAGCGGCGGCAGCAGCCGCGGCGGCATCGGCACCACCGCCCGCGAGGGCGGCCACGCATTCATCGACGCTGCCATAGCCGGCAACGATGCACTGCTCGGTCAAAGTGCCGAGAGCGGCTTCGGTCGCGGCGGCATCGCCAGAGGCCTGCGCTGCCACATAGGCCTGATAGGCGGCAGTCAGTTCGGCGCTCTGGGCCTGCACCGAGAGCGGCGCGAGGGCGAGCAGGCCGAGACTGGTGCCAGTCAGGAGCCAGTTTCGTAGGCGCATGATGGGGGGTCCTTTTTTTGGAGTCAGTTAGGTGAGAAGTGACGCAGTCGAAATGAACGTAATCTGAACGTTCAGGGGACCTTCTGGAGGTGACCACACCGATGGATGAATGCCGCAACGCCGGGCTTTGGCGAAAGGTTCCAGTGGTTTTGGACCAAGCCGGGCAATGATGGCGTGAGTGGGGCGGGCGTGCTAGCCGATGGCGATGAAACAGGCACAATCGATCATCGAGATCCAGACGCGGGGTCAGGGACTCACCGAGTTCACCCGTGAGGCACAAGCCTTTGTGGCGCAATCGGGAATCGCCACCGGCCTGCTGACGGTGTTCGTCCGGCACACGTCGTGCTCGCTGCTGGTGCAGGAGAATGCCGATCCGGACGTGCAGACCGACCTCAAGGAGTTCTTCCGCCGGCTGGTGCCGGAAGGGATGGACTGGGTCGTGCATACGATCGAAGGGCCCGACGACATGCCGGCGCATATCAAGGCGGCGCTGACGCAGACCTCGATCGGCGTGCCGGTGGGGCAGGGCGAGTTGCTGCTCGGAACCTGGCAGGGGATTTACCTCTTCGAGCACCGCGCCCGGCCGCACCGGCGGCAGGTGGTGCTGCATGTCGTGGGGGAGTGATCTGCCACGCCCTCGTGGTTCGACAGGCTCAATAGGCTCGACAGAGGGCTACTGAATGATTCCCCTGGCGCCCCTCCACCACCCTTCGGGTGGTCCGAGCCATTCGGGCGTAGCCCTCATGGCCTTCTCCCCTAAAATCGCTCCACTGGAGCGATTTTGCCTTCGGCCGGCTCGAAGCCCGCAGGCGGTGGAGGAGTCCTGACTGACAGGTCGAGCTACTGCGTCCGCTTGACGCGAACGACAACATCCAC
>DASWWF010000401.1:0-5017 GCA_036401035.1 Devosia sp. | reverse complement strand
CGTTCCTCGGCATTTGCGTCGGCATGCAGCTGATGGCCGAAGAGGGCCGCGAAAAGGCCGTCACCAAGGGCCTGGGCTGGATCCCCGGCGCCGTCGTCCGCATCGAGCCGGCCGGTGACCTCAAGGTGCCGCACATGGGCTGGAACACGCTGACGTTCCACAAGCGGCACCCGCTGCTCAACGGCATTCCGGATGGCGAGAACGGGCTGCACGCCTATTTCGTCCACTCCTACCATCTCGCCACCGCGACCCCCGAGACGCTGATCGCCACGGCCGACTATGGCCAGCAGGTCACCGCCATTGTCGGCCGCGACAACATCTTCGGCACCCAGTTCCACCCGGAAAAGAGCCAGACCCTGGGTCTGGCGATCATCCGCAACTTCCTGGAGTGGGCGCCGTGATCCTCTTCCCCGCCATCGACCTCAAAGACGGCAAGTGCGTGCGCCTCAAACTCGGCGACATGGACCAGGCGACGATCTTCAACGATTCGCCGGCCGCCCAGGCAAAGGCGTTTGAGGATCAGGGTTTTGAATATCTCCACGTCGTCGACCTCAACGGCGCCTTTGCCGGCGAGAGCGTCAACGGCGCGGCGGTCGAGGCTATCCTCAAGACGGTGAAGTTCCCGGTGCAGCTCGGCGGCGGCATCCGCACGCTGGCCCATATCGAGAGCTGGCTGGAGAAGGGCCTCAGCCGCGTCATCCTCGGCACCGTCGCCGTGCGCGACCCGGCGCTGGTGCGGGACGCGGCCGCAAAATTCCCCGGCAAGGTCGCCGTCGGCATCGACGCCAAGGGCGGCAAGGTGGCGGTCGAGGGTTGGGCGGAAACCTCCGAGCTCTCCGTCATCGACCTCGCTAAGCGCTTCGAGGGCGCCGGCGTGGCGGCGATCATCTATACCGACATCGACCGCGACGGCATCCTCACGGGCATCAACTGGGACTCGACGCTGGAACTGGCCCGCGCCGTCTCCATCCCGGTCATCGCCTCGGGCGGCCTCGCCTCGATGGACGATATCCGCCGCATGACCCGCCCAGACGCACAGGTGCTCGAAGGCGCCATCTCGGGCCGGGCCCTTTACGACGGCCGGATTGATTCACGTGAAGCACTCGCCCTGCTCAAGGCGGCGGCATGAGAGACGCTCGCCCGCGCAATATTCTCATCAGGCGGGTCAACTTCCTCTGGTATCCGCTGACGCTGCCGCCCATCGTGGCGCTCTTTATCGCGGCCGCCTATGGCTATGTCGCGCCCTGGTTCGGGCTGATCGGCCTTTTCGGCCTCATTTTCTGGCTGTCCTCGCTGCTTTTCGCCCTCTATTCGCAGGTCCGCAAACCGCCCAACCGGGAGCCGCGGCAATGACTTTGAAGACCCGCCTCATCCCCTGCCTCGACGTCAAGGACGGCCGCGTCGTCAAGGGCGTGCAGTTCGTCGACCTGATCGATGCCGGTGACCCGGTCGAAGCCGCCATCGCCTATGACGCGGCCGGCGCCGACGAGCTCTGCTTTCTCGACATCACCGCCAGCCATGAAGGCCGCGACACCATTTTCGACGTCGTCGCCCGGACGGCAGAACACTGTTTCATGCCGGTGACGGTCGGCGGCGGCGTCCGCAAGGTCGAGGATATCCGCAAGCTCCTCTTGGCCGGCGCCGACAAGGTGGCAATCAACTCGGCCGCGGTGAGCGATCCAGACTTCATCTCGCGCGCCGCCGACAAGTTCGGCGACCAGTGCATCGTCGTCTCGGTCGATGCCCGCCGCCGCCAGACGCGAGGTGCGGGCCAGCACAATCGCGACGAATGGGAAATCTACACCCATGGCGGCCGCAACCCGACCGGCCTCGACGCCGTCGAATTCGCCGTGAAAATGGTCGAGCGCGGCGCCGGCGAACTGCTGGTGACCTCGATGGATCGCGACGGCACCAAATCCGGCTTCGATCTCGACCTGACCCGCGCCGTCGCCGATGCCGTACATGTGCCGGTCATCGCCTCGGGCGGCGTCGGCAAGCTCGACGATCTGGTCGATGGGGTGAAGCAGGGCCACGCCTCGGCCGTGCTCGCCGCCTCGATTTTCCACTTCGGCACCTTCACCATCGGCGAAGCCAAGGCCCATCTGGCCGCGCATGGCGTCGCCGTCCGCAACGATCGGGGAGATTTCTGATGGCGTTCTCGCTCGAAGAGCTGAACCAGCGCGTCATGACGCGCGCCGCCGCCTCGCCGGAGGAGAGCTACACCGCGCGCCTGCTCTCCAAGGGCGTCGAAAAATGCGCCCAGAAGCTGGGTGAGGAGGCGACCGAGGCGGTCATCGCGGCCGTCACCGGCGACAAATCCGGCCTCGCCGCTGAAGCCGGCGACGTGCTCTATCACCTGCTGGTGGTGCTCAAGGCCGCCGACGTCAGCCTCGATGAGGTGATGAGCGAACTCCAAAGCCGCACCGCCCAGTCGGGCCTTGCCGAGAAAGCCTCGCGGGGGAAGAGCTGATGGTGGTGGATCGTCGCAAGCTCGAACTCGAGCCCTACCACCGCTTCACCCGCGCCGAATGGGCCGGCCTCCGCGCCGACGAACCGATGACCCTCTCGGCCGCGGACATCAAGCGGCTGCGCGCCCTCACCGACCCGATCTCGTTCGAGGAAGCCGAGGAAATCTACCTTCCGCTGAGCCGCCTGATTTCACTTTACGTCGAGGCAACCCAGAACCTGCACAGCGCCTCGACCCGCTTTCTCGGCGCCGATGGCCGCAAGGTGCCCTTTATCATCGGCGTCGCCGGTTCGGTGGCGGTGGGCAAATCCACCACCTCGCGCATTCTTCGCGCTCTGCTGCAGCGCTGGCCCTCGTCCCCGAAGGTCGATCTCGTCACCACCGACGGCTTCCTCTTCCCCACCAAGGTGCTCGAAGAAAAGGGCCTGATGGATAGGAAGGGCTTTCCGGAGAGCTACGACCGCGCGGCTTTCGTGACTTTTCTCGCCGACATCAAATCGGGCAAGCCCGACGTCAAGGTCCCGGTCTACTCCCACCTCGTCTACGACATCGTCCCGGGTGAATTCCTCAATGTCGACCGGCCGGACATCCTCATCGTCGAGGGGCTCAACATCCTGCAGCCGGGCGAACTGCCCAAGAGCGGCAAGCCGATCCTCTTCGCCTCCGATTTCCTCGATTTCTCGATCTTCATCGACGCCGATATCGGCGACCTGCGGGTCTGGTTCATGGAGCGCTTCCGCCGCCTCCGCGAAACCGCCTTCACCGACCCCAAGAGCTTCTTCCACAAGTTCTCCCAGATGAGCCTCGAAGAGGCCGAGAAATTCGGCCTCTGGGCCTGGGAAGCGATCAACGTCCCCAACCTGGTAGAAAATATCCTGCCCACGCGTGGGCGTGCCGACCTGGTGCTGACCAAGGGGCCAGCGCACACCATCGATCAGGTGCAGCTCAGGAAGATATGAGGCAAGCCACCGGCGGGTGTGTCTCCTCCCCCCTTGCGGGGGAGGGTCAGGGTGGGGGGTACATGAGCTGGGGAATGTGCCCGAGGCATCGAGCCCCACCTCAACGTCTCTGGCCCATCCACCCCCACCCCTGTCCCCTCCCCGCAAGGGGGAGGGAGACCTGACTGAGAGGCCTTAGCGCCTCAAGCGTCCACCAGCCGCTCCAGCCGGATCCCGTGTTCTTTCGCCATCTGCTGCAGATCCAGCACCGGGCGCGCGCCGATATGCGAGATCACTTCGGATGCCGCGAGACACCCGGCCTTGAGCGCCATCTGCAGATCCTGCCCGCGCGCCACCGCCAGCAGGAAGCCCGACGCGAAGAGGTCGCCGGCGCCGGTGGCGTCCACCACCTGCGCCACCGGGAAGGCCGGCACGGTGATCACTTCGCCCTCATAGACCACCATGGCGCCATCCGCCCCCATGGTGATGGCGGCGAGTTCGGCGTCCTTGGCGATCTGCTGCACGGCGGCGGCGAGATCCTGCGTCTGGTACAGCGACTTCAGCTCTTCGACATTGGCGAACACGTAGTCGATGGTTTTCGACCGCATCAGGTCGAGGAACTCGTCGCGATAGCGGCTGACGCAGAACGGGTCGGAAAGCGTGAACGAGGTCGCCCGCTCGTGCTTGTGGGCATAGTGAGCCGCCTGCACGAAGGCCTTCTTGGCCTCCAGCGGGTCCCACAGATACCCTTCCATATAGGTGATGATCGCGGCGCCGATCTCGTCTTCCTTGATATCGGCGACGGTCAGCTGCTGGCAGGCGCCGAGATAGGTGTTCATCGTCCGCTCGCCATCGGGCGACACGAGGATCATCGACCGCGCCGTGGCCGGGCCGTCATGGAGGCGCGACACGCCATAGTGGACGCCGATATTGTGGAGATCGTCGGCGAAGACTTGGCCCAGCGGGTCCGCCGCCACCTTGCCGATGAACGAGGCCTTGCCACCCAGCGAAGCCACGCCTGCGGCGGTATTGGCGGCCGAACCGCCCGAAATCTGCCGCTTGGCCTCCGGCATGCGTTCGTAGAGATAGGCCGAGCGCTCGGCATCGACCAGATGCATGATGCCTTCGTCCATCCCCTCCCGCTTCAGGAAATCCGGATCGATCGGGGCGATCACATCGACGATTGCGTTCCCGATGGTGAGAACATCGAAGCGGGAATCCGCCATCGGCCATCCTTCGTGGGGAGTTTGAAAACCGCCGGGACTTAGCGGACTTGCGGCCCCAGCGCAACCGCGGCCCGCATCGCCGCCACGAAGCGCTGCGACAGGTTGCGGACGAGGCTGTCCGAGTTCTGCGGCGACACCCCGAGGATCTGCTCGTCGAGCAGCAGCATGGCAAGGCCATGCACGAATGCCCACGCGATCACCGCGCCTTCGCTGGGCGCATCGGGCACCTCTCGGGCCGCTGCCTTGGCCAGCGACGCATAGGCATCGACCGCGGCGGCGTGCAGCGCCTTGTTGCCTTGCTTGTCGACCTGACGCGAGAACATCAGCCGGAACAGCGCCGGCTGCACCAGCGCAAAGCGCACATAGGCTTCGGCCATGGCCGGCAA
>DASWWF010000400.1:0-2259 GCA_036401035.1 Devosia sp. | reverse complement strand
GTTACCTTGGTGTTACCCCGCAATAGCGCTAAGCGAGACCGAGATGCTGAGCTGTGGATAAGTTCCTAAAATTGTTAAGAAATTGGCGCACCCGACAGAATTCGAATCTGTGACCTCTGCCTTCGGAGGGCAGCGCTCTATCCAGCTGAGCTACGGGTGCAGCGGAAGCGAGGGATAAGCGATTGGGCCCCGGAGCGCAAGCTCCCGCGCCTCAGCGCACAAGACCAAGCGCAAGCTCCCGCGCCTCAGCGCGCAAGACTAAGCGCAAGCCCCCCTTCGCGTCGGCGCAAGTTCACAATGCGCCGCGACCCGCTGTTCACACCGGCGGGCGTTCCCACAGGCGGTTGAGTTCGGTGAGGAGGGCGAAGGTGACGCCGCTGTCGTCGGGCGGCGTGTGGTCGCTGTCCGCGCCGTCGTCGGAACTGTCGTCGCCGCTGCGGATGGCGTCGAACACGGCGGCGATGCCGGCCTCGAGTTCATCGGCGGGGCTCAATTCCACACCCACATCGACGCCGCGCACGCCCTCGTCGTCGAGTGCTGCTTCCGGCATGGTTTCGGGCGCACTGAGCCCCATCATGCGGACGATTTGGTCCTTGCTGGCCATCGGTTTCGCCTTCCGTTCTGGTCGCGATCCACCACGGCTAAACGCGCCAATGGCCCGGAACGGGGCAAGAATGGGGAAATTTCGCGGCCGGCGGTGCTGACGCCTAGAACGGCGCCGGGCTGGTGAAGGTCATCTCGCGCCCGTCATCGGGGTGGTAGAACGTCAGCATCTCGGCGTGAAGCTGCAGCCGCTCGGCCGCCGCCAGCGCCTCGCCGGTCGAATAGAACTGGTCGCCCAGCATCGGGTGGCCGATGGCCAGCATGTGCACGCGCAGCTGATGCGTGCGCCCGGTGAGCGGGTTGAGCGACACCCGCGTCGCCTTCGGCTCGCGCTCCAGCACCGTCCATTCGGTCTGGCTGGCGCGGCCGTTTTCCCAGTCGACGCGCTGGCGCGGCTTGTTCTCCCAGTCGGTGGCGAGCGGCATGTCGACGAGACCAGCGTCCTCGGCCATCACACCCCAGACCCGCGCGATATAGCGCTTCCTGGTCCGCCGCTTCTCGAACTGCTGCCCCAGGATGCCCAGCGCCTTCTTGTCGAGTGCCATCAGCACGATGCCCGATGTATCCTTGTCGAGCCGGTGCACCAGCGTCGCGGTCGGCCACTTCTCCCGCGCCCGTGCTTCGAGGCAATCGGCCAGAGCCGGGTCCTTGCCGGGAACGGTGAGCAGCCCGCTGGGCTTGTCGAACACCACCAGCCGGTTGTCGGCATGCAGCACTGTGAGCCACGGATCGGTCGGCGGCTCGTAGATATAGGACGTGGGCACGGGATTGAGCATCGCCTGCCTTCTAGCAGGTGCCGGTGCAATCGGGAAACCGTGCGTTACGTACCTCAAAACCCTCTTGGCGCGCTCCCGTCCATGCTGCAAAGATGGGGCGGGGAGAATCTTCGCGCGCCCGGCCGGGCGCAGCGCATCCAACCAGATTTCGAGGAGACCAGTCATGAACGCGCAAAGGCGTGTGGGCGTCGGCATTATCGGCACGGGGAACATTTCCTCGGCCTATCTCAAGGCCATGCAGGGGTTCGACGTGCTCGATATCCGCGGTCTCGCGGATTTGAAGGCGGATCTCGCCGCCAAGCGCGCCGAAGAGTTCGGCGTCCCGGCTTATCCTTCGGTCGAGGCGCTGCTGGCCGATCCGACGGTCGAGATCGTCGTCAATCTCACCATCCCGCGGGCCCATGTCGATGTCGGCCTCCGCGCTCTGGACGCCGGCAAGCATGTCTATGGCGAAAAGCCGCTCGGCATCACCTTCGCCGAGGGCAAGAAGCTGGTCGACGCCGCCCGGGCCAAGGGCCTGCGCGTTGGTTCGGCGCCGGACACCTTCCTGGGCGGCGGCCATCAGCAGTCCCGCGCCATCGTCGATTCCGGTGCGCTCGGCACCATTGTCGGCGGAACCGCGACCTTCGCCTGCCCGGGGCATGAATTCTGGCACCCCGATCCGGCCTTCTACTACGACATCGGCGGCGGCCCCGTGCTCGATATGGGCCCCTATTACATCACCCAACTGGTGAACCTCCTCGGCCCCGTCGCCCGCGTCCATGCGCTCAGCGTCACCCCGCATGCCGAGCGCCCGATCCGTTCCGAGCCCAAAAAGGGCCAGATGATGCCGGTCAAGGTCGCGACCCACGTCACCGGTACGCTGATCTTCGCCTCCGGC
>DASWWF010000399.1:0-3366 GCA_036401035.1 Devosia sp. | reverse complement strand
GTTCAAGGGCGGCAAGGGCGTCGCCGTCTATATCGGCGTGCTGCTCGGCATCAACTGGATCGTCGGGGGCATCTTCTGCATCGTGTGGCTGCTGATCGCCGTCGCGCGCCGCTTCTCCTCGCTGGCGGCACTGACCGCCGCCGCCATGGCGCCGATCTTTGCCTTCACCACCGCCGCCAACGATGCCGAGGGTTTTGCCTTCGCGGCGGCCTGCGGGGTGATGACCATCGCGCTCTACTACAAGCACTGGCCCAATATCCGGCGCCTCTGGGATGGCACCGAACCGCGGATCGGTTCGGAAAAGCTGACGCCCAAGGCCTGATCGCCATGGCGGGACGGGACGGCACGCTGCTGAGCCCGGCCCAACGCGTCGCCTGGCTGCGCCTCATCCGCACCGAAAATGTCGGGCCGCAGACCTTTCGCCAACTGGTGAACCGCGAAGGCTCGGCCGACGCCGCGCTCGCTGCCCTGCCCGACATCAACCAACGCCTCGGCCGCCCGTCGCGCATTCCCTCGGTCAGCGAGGCCGAAGACGAGATTGCCGGCCTCGATCGCCTCGGCGGGCGTCTCGTGGGCTCGGGCGAACCCGACTACCCGCCGCTGCTGCGACACATCTCCGGCGCGCCGCCGCTGCTTTCGGTCATGGGCGGGCAGAACCTCGACCTCCTCCGCACCGTCGGCATTGTCGGCGCCCGCAATGCCTCCTCGGCCGGGCAGAAGATGACGCGCATCCTGGCGCAGGATCTCGGCGACGCGCGCTATGTCGTCGTCTCCGGCCTTGCCCGCGGCATCGATGCCGCCGCCCATCGCGCCAGCCTGCGGAGCGGTACCGTGGCCGTCCTCGCCGGGGGCATGGACCGTATCTATCCCGACGAGAATATCCCGCTGGCCCAGGAGATCGTCGCCAATGGCGGCATGCTGGTCACCGAAATGCCGCTCGGCTGGGAACCACGGGCCCGCGATTTCCCCCGCCGCAACCGGCTGGTTTCGGGCATGTCGCTGGGCATCGTCGTGGTCGAGGCAGCCAAGCGCTCCGGTTCGCTGATCACGGCCCGGCTGGCGCTCGAGCAGAATCGCGACGTCTTCGCCGTGCCCGGCTCGCCGCTCGATCCGCGCGCCGAGGGCGGCAATGCGCTGATCCAGCAGGGCGCCCGCCTCATCACCTCGGCCGCCGATATCATCGAGGTGATCGCCACCGCCGATCCGGGCCGCGAGACCCTGTTCGAGCCCGACTGGCTGCCGGACGTCGATTTCGTCGACGAGCCCCCCACCGCCGGCGACCGCGAAAAGCTGCTGGCAGCGCTCAGCGTCACGCCGATCCCGGTGGACGACCTCATCGCCACGCTGGCCCTCCCCGTCGCGACTCTCCAGACCCTGATGCTCGAACTCGACCTCGATGGCCGCATCGAATGGTCCAGCGGGCAACTCGTGGCGCTGCGCTTCTAATGCCCCCAAAATTCTTCCCCTACGGGGAATGCGGGGGGCACCCGGAAGCGCAGGTTGACAGTGCACAGGCGCTTCACCATTTTGCGCCGCGTTCGAACAGGCAATGAAAAGCGGCGTCGTGAAGAAACTTGTCATCGTTGAGAGTCCTGGCAAGACGAAATCCATTGGTGCGTATCTGGGCAAGGACTACGAGGTTCTGGCCAGCTTTGGGCATGTCCGCGATCTGCCGGCCAAGGACGGTTCGGTGCGTCCCGACGAAGATTTCGCGATGGACTGGGAAGTCGACTCCGCCTCCAAAAAGCGGCTTGCGGCCATTGGAGATGCCCTCAAGGACGCCGACGAACTGATCCTCGCCACCGACCCCGATCGCGAAGGCGAGGCTATCTCCTGGCACGTGCTCGACGTGCTCCGGCAGAAAAAGCTGGTCAAGGACAAGCCGGTCAGCCGCGTCGTTTTCAACTCCATCACCAAAGCCGCGGTCAACGAGGCGATGCTGCATCCGCGCGTCATCGATCAGCCGCTGGTCGACGCCTATCTCGCCCGCCGCGCCCTCGATTATCTCGTCGGTTTCACCCTCTCGCCTATCCTGTGGCGCAAGCTGCCGGGCTCGCGCTCGGCCGGCCGCGTGCAGTCGGTGACGCTGCGGCTGGTCTGCGACCGCGAAGCCGAGATCGAAAAGTTCAAGGCCCAGGAATACTGGTCGGTCATCGCCAAGCTCAACGAGAAGGGCAAGTCCTTCGAGGCCCGCCTCTATTCCGTCGACGGCAAGAAGACCGACAAGCTCGACATCACGTCGGGCGAGGAAGCCCGCGCCATCATGAGCGCCATCGACAATGGCGTATTCTCGGTCACCGCCGTCGACAAGAAGCCGACCCGGCGCAATCCCTACGCCCCCTTCACCACTTCGAGCCTGCAGCAGGATGCATCCTCGCGCCTCGGCTTCTCGCCGACCCGCACCATGCAGATCGCGCAGAAGCTCTACGAAGAGGGCATCATCACCTATATGCGTACCGACGCCGTGCAGATGGCGCCGGAAGGCATCGAGCAGGCCCGTCGCGCCATCGCCAAGAATTTCGGCGACAGCTACCTGCCCGAAAAGGCCCGCATCTATCAGACCAAGGCCAAGAACGCGCAGGAAGCGCACGAGGCCATCCGTCCAACCGACATGTTCCGGCACCCGGACACACTGCGCGGCGACGCGGACCGGCATCGGCTCTACGAGCTGATCTGGAAGCGCACCCTCGCCAGCCAGATGAAGTCGGCCGAAATCGAGCGCACCACCGCCGATATCCAGGTCTCCGGCACGCCGCGCGCCGTCGAACTGCGCGCCACCGGTTCGGTCGTCACCTTCCCGGGCTTCCTCGCGCTCTACGGCGTCGAGGCGTCGTCGGAGCGTGACGAGGACGACGAGGATACGCGCGAACTGCCGCCGCTCGCGGTCGGCGATCGCCCGAAACTCGACGAGACCGTCATCGAGCAGCATTTCACCCAGCCGCCGCCGCGCTACACCGAAGCGAGCCTCATCAAGAAGATGGAAGAGGTCGGCATCGGCCGTCCCTCCACCTATGCGGCCACCGTTTCGGTGCTGATCGATCGCAACTATGTGCGGCTCGACAAGCGCGCCATCGTCCCTGAGGACCGCGGCCGGCTGGTCATCGCCTTCCTCGAAAAGTTCTTCACCCGCTATGTCGAGTTCGGCTTCACTGCCTCGCTCGAAGAGCAGCTCGACCTGATCTCGGACGGCAAGCTCGACTGGAAGGAAGTGCTTCGCCAGTTCTGGCTCGATTTCAACGGCCATGCCGAGGAAATGAAGGAGCTGCGCGTCACCGATGTGCTCGACGCGCTCAACGAGATGCTGGCCGATCACATCTTCCCGCCCAAGGCGGATGGATCGAACCCGCGCGCCTGCCCCACCTGCGG
>DASWWF010000398.1:0-1951 GCA_036401035.1 Devosia sp. | reverse complement strand
TTCGTTGACCCGGTAGACATAGAGGCGAACCGGGACATCGCCGAACATGGCGAGTTGCTTGAATTCCTTCTCGCCCGGCTCCTGCTTGTAAGGCAGGACGGGCAGGAACGAGGGTTTCAGGTCACGCACCGCCTGCCCTTCCGTCACCGCCGCCGCGCAGGTGACCTCGGTGACCGCCGGATTGACCGCAAAGGCGGGTCCGGCAGCGAGGAGGAGTGCGGCGGTGAAGAGCGTGCGGCGCATCTACTTGACGATGACCCTCGCGACGACAATCACCACGATGGCGCCGATGGTGGCCTGAATGACCTGAGCCAGGAGTGCATTGCCGACCGGCAGCGAGATGTTCGCCAGCGTGAGCAGCCAGCCGCCGACAAAGGCGCCGATGACGCCGACGATCAGGTTACGCAGCAGCCCGCCACCGCCAAGGATCAGGCCGGCAAGCCAGCCGGCGACGAGACCGATGCCGAGGAAAATCAGCAGCGCGGTCCAGTCCATGGCGGCGATATCGGCGGGCGGGGTCATGGCACGGGTCCTAGATGTTCAGCGCGCGGCCATAGGCGTCGAGCACGCTTTCCTTCATGGTTTCAGAAAGCGTCGGGTGCGGGAAGATGGTGTGGAACAGGTCTTCCTCGGTGGTTTCGAGGCCCATGGCGACGACAAAGCCCTGGATGAGCTCGGTGACTTCGGCGCCGACCATGTGGGCGCCCAGCAGCTCGCCGGTCTTGGCGTCGAAGATGGTCTTGACCAGACCCTCGGGTTCGCCCAGCGCGATGGCCTTGCCGTTGCCCACGAAGGGGAAGCGGCCGACCTTGATCTCGCGGCCGGTTTCCTTGGCCTTGGCTTCGGTGAGGCCAACGCTGGCCACCTGCGGCTCGCAATAGGTGCAGCCGGGAACCTTGGACTTGTCGAGGCCGTGGACGCCCTTCAACCCCGCGATGGTCTCGACGGTGATGACGGCCTCGTGCTCGGCCTTGTGGGCCAGCATTGGGGGGCCGGCGACGTCGCCGATAGCCCAGATGCTGGGCACATTGGTGCGGCCGTAGTGATCGATGACGATGGCGCCGCGGTCGATCTTCACGCCCAGCTTTTCGAGGCCGAGATTTTCGGAGTTGCATTGCACGCCGACGGCCGAAATGAGCTTCTCGCCGGCAATCTGCTGCTTGGAGCCGTCCTTGAGCTCGATATGGGCGACGACGCCGTCCTTGGTCTTGTCGACCTTGGCGACCTTGGCGTCGGTCAGGATCTTGATACCGCGCTTTTCGAAGCGCTTGCGCACATGCGCGGCGATCTCGGCGTCTTCGACCGGCAGGATCTGCGGCAGCAGTTCGATGACAGTCACTTCGGCGCCCATCGAGCGGTAGAAGCTCGCGAACTCCATGCCGATGGCGCCCGAACCCATAATGACGAGCGACTTGGGGAAGCTCGCCGGCTTCATGGCCTCGAAGTAGGTCCAGATCTTGTCGCCATCGGGCTCGATGCCGGGCAGCACGCGCGGGCGAGCGCCGGTGGCGATGACGATGTTCTTGGCCGTGTAGGTGCCCTCACCCAACGCGTTCTTGGGGATCGGGCCCTGCGGCTGGACGATCTGCTTCTTGGTCGGGGCGACGGTGATTTCGGTCGGCTTGGTGAGGACGGCCTCACCCCAGATGATGTCGACCTTGTTCTTCTTCATGAGGAACTGGACGCCATTGTTCATCTGGGCGGCGATACCGCGTGAGCGCTTGACGATGGCCTCGAGGTCGAAGCCGAACTTTTCCGCCGTCAGGCCGTAGTCCTTGGCGTGGTTCATGTGGCCGTAGACTTCGGCGGTGCGGAGCAGCGCCTTGGTCGGGATACAGCCCCAGTTCGAGCAGATGCCGGCCATGTGCTCGCGTTCGACGATGGCAACCTTCATGCCCAGCTGGGCGCCACGGATGGCGGCGATATAGCCGCCGGGACCGGCCCCGATGAC
>DASWWF010000397.1:0-4603 GCA_036401035.1 Devosia sp. | reverse complement strand
CAATGGTCTTCCCTGCGGTGACCGCCGCAACCGCAGAAGTGATGTGCCACAATGACTGGGGCCCACCTAACGCCGTCTTTCATGAGGGACGACCCGTGGGCATCATTGACTTCGACACTTTGAAGCCCGGGATGAGGATGTGGGACTTGGGCTATTCAGCAATGAGCTGGTTGGACCTCGGCGATGCCAGCTACACGGGCCAAGAGCAAATCCGTCGGCTCAAGGTCTTTCTCGAGGGATATGGCCGTCAGGACTATTCGGTTCCTCGCCTCGCCACGTTCTGCTTGGCCCGCCAGTCCGCGCTGTCAGCAGCGGGCAAAGCCCGCGGGAACACTGAATTGAGCGAGTGGGCTCTCGCGACGTCGCGCTGGACGATTGAGCATGTCGTCGAGCCGTTGCTGCCCACTGGAATGATGCCTGCGAAATGACCGCAATTGGCGCAAAGCGGACCCAGTGCATCGTTATAGACGCTACCGGCGGAGCCGTAGTCTCACCGGGAAACTCCGTGTGCAGGATCGAGCAGCCAGGTAGCTCATCCCCCTTAGGCAGCCGCCAGCACCAGCAACCCCGCTCCTGTTCCCACAACCGGAGCGGGCTCGTGCATGTCTGAAGGCCTCAACGAGGCCGTGTTCAAAGGCAGTGGCGACCGCAGCCGCCACTGCCCCGTGGGCTAATGAGCCCGAGCGATCCAGCAAATCAAATGGCCATCTTCGCGATCGAGCCGTTCACCACGCCTGACAAAGCCGTTGCGCTCGAGCACGCTTTGCGATGCCAGATTGTCGATGGAGGTCTCAGCCGCGACGCACCGAAGGCGGGGATCATTTCGAGCCCAGTCTAGGAGGTCACCGATCGCGCGCGTAGCAATCCCTCGACCCTGTCGGGTCGGGGCAACGCCATAGCCGATGTGCAGTTCGCCATTCTCAGGTACGCGAGTAGCGGAGCAAAGGCCGACCACTTCGCAGCCCTCGACAATCATCCATGCCGCAGGCTCGAAATCGTAACGGATCCTCGCTGCCAGTTCCGCCAGCATAGTGAGGACGCCCGAAGGTGCGATATCGCTGTCGGGCACGAGGCAAAAACCGTCAGGCGCCTTGCCGGCTACCAGCGCGGCAAAGTCGTTTGCAGTTGCTTTGATAATCACTTGTCTTCTCGGTTTGAAACCACGCAAGCGTCAGCTTGCGCAAAAACCGAGCGGCAGAGCCGATCGACCGGATCAGATCCGGGACAATCTCCTCGCCCTGCCGCCGGCAGCGGCCAACTTGGCGAAGGTGATCAAAGGCATTCTCCTGTGTTTCAGGGTGTCTTCTATCCAGACCGTCGGGGGTGTGCAACCCGCGGCCCAACTATGGTTACATGCGGCTGCTGCTGGCGCAAAGCACCCGCTCCTCCGGGACCGCACATGGTCCAAAGCGGCCATCCCCCTGGCTCTCAATCATTGATACCGATGTCGCGGCGCAGATGCCCGCTGAGGTCGCGGACATCGATGCGGCGGCGGGGCGCAGCGGCGCGCAGCCAGCGCCAGGGCTTTTCGATGAGCCAGGCCAGGCGCGGCAGGCGGGAGAGTTCAAGATCGGCGGTGGTCATTCGGTCACCTCTGGTTCTATCGCTGGGCACGAGGTGTGCGCCCGGGACGGCTTGAATTCCAACTAAAGCTCGATAAGCTGACATAAGGAGAGCTTATGCATGAGCGAAGACTACCTGCCGCCCCTCGCCGCCATCCGCGCCTTCGAGGCCGCCGCGCGGCTCCTCAGCTTCACCAAGGCCGCCCAAGAGCTGGGCATGACCCAGGCGGCGGTGAGCTATCAGATCAAGCTGCTCGAGGAGCGGATCGGCGAGCCGCTGTTTTTGAGGCGTCCCCGCGCACTGGCGCTCACCGAGATCGGCCACCGGCTGGCGCCGGAAGTGACCCGTAGCTTCGACATTCTGCGCGATGCCTTCGCCGAGTTGGCGCGCGACGACAGCACGCTCACCGTCAACACCATGCACACCTTCGCCTCGCAATGGCTGGCGCCGCGGCTGGGGCGGTTCCAGTTGCTGCAGCCACAGATCGCGGTGCGGCTCGAAACCACCAACCGGGTGGTCGATTTCGCCCGCGAGGAGGTCGATGTCGTGGTCCGCGCCGGCAAGGGCGTCTGGCCCGGCCTCGTCGCCCACAGGCTGCTCGATGTGCTCTTCACCCCGATGCTGTCGCCCAGACTCGCCGCTTCGATCGGCGGCGTGCGCGAACCGGCCGACATCCTCAAGCTGCCCCTGATCGACGCCAAGGATCCCTGGTGGGTGCGCTGGCTCGATGCCTACGGCCTGCCCACCGCCATTCTCGCCAACCAGACCGCCCCCTCGCTGCAGATGCAGGCGCTCGATGCGGAAGCGGCCATGGACGATCTCGGCGTCGCCCTGTTGACGCCGGCCTACTACCGCACCGAGCTCGCCACCGGCCGGCTGGTCCAGCCCTTCGATCGCGTCATCGACGAAGGCAATTCCTACTGGCTCGCCTACCCCGAAAGCCGCCGCAACGTCCCCAAGATCAGGAAATTCCGCGACTGGCTCCTCGCCGAAGCCGAAGCCGCGCGGAAGGCGGATGAGCGGAATGCGGGGTCGCACTAACCCTTGGTTCACCATCAGCCCAAGGGTGACCGGTGCGTTAGGAAATCGGGCGGATCGACTCGCGTATAGGGGCAGTGACGCAGTCCGACCAGTAGACCCATGATCCTCGATCAGAATTCGCTGCTAATCGCCATAGGCATCGCCGCCAGCGGGCTGATGACGACTCTGCTGATCGCCTGGACCGGGGCCAGGCAGGACAAGTACCTGCTGTGCTGGGGCGGCGGCCTCGCGCTCATCGTCATGGCCGTGCTCATCTATGGCCTTTACAGCGAGCCCTATGTGCCGGCGCTGCAGTTCGCCGCTTTCGAGCTCCTGATCTCGGGCTTTGCCCTCACCCATATCGGCGCGGTGCTGTTCCGGGTCGGCCGGGTCCAGCCCGGCGGCAAGATGCTGCTCTGGGCGCTCGCAACCTCGGCCATGGGCCTGGCTTTCGTCACCGGCTATTCGGGCCTCGGCACCATCATCTGCAACCTCGCCTGCGCCTTCTATTTCCTGATGGCCGGTCGCGAATTCTGGCTTGGCCGTGCCGAAGCGCCGCTGGCCATGTGGAGCCAGACCGTCCTTTACTGGGCCACCGCCATCAGTTTCGCGCTCTGCGCCGCCGTGCTCATCGGCAACGGTCAGTTCGTGCTCACCGACCGCCCGAGCAACTGGGCCGAGGACATCAATTCGCTGGTGATCATCGTGGCGCTGGCCGGCATCGGCGCGCTGGCGCTGGCGGTCAACCAGATGCGCGCCACCAAGGCCGAGCGGCGCCGGGCGCTGACCGATTCCCTCACGGGCCTGATGAACCGCCGCGCCCTCTTCGACTGGGCCGACACCCTGCCGGTCGCCGACGGAACCGCGGTGGTCATGCTCGACCTCGACAATTTCAAAGCTATCAACGACAGTTTCGGCCATGCCCGCGGCGACGACGTGCTGGTGCGCTTTGCCGATATCGTCCGCGCCAACCTCCGGCCCGAGGATCGGGCCGCCCGGCTCGGTGGCGAAGAGTTCTGCCTCGTCTTCCAGGGCATGACCCCTGCGGAAGCCTCGGCCCTTGCCGAACGCATCCGCGGCGCCCTCGAAGCCACGCCACCCCTCTCGCGCGCCTTCGGCCCGCCCACCGTCAGCGCCGGCGTCGCCATCGCCTTCGGCGGCGACGACACCTTCGACACCCTCCTCCGCCGTGCCGACACCGCCCTCTACGAAGCCAAACAGGACGGCCGCAACAGGGTCGAGGGCCCGACGCCGAGACTGGTGGCATAGAACGCCGTTCATCCGGCGTTCATCGATCAGGCGAAATCGGGGAAATTGGAGCGGGTGAAGGGAATCGAACCCTCGTATTCAGCTTGGAAGGCTGCTGCTCTACCATTGAGCTACACCCGCTCGGGCGGCCGGCAGAAGTGGTGGAGGGGACTGGATTCGAACCAGTGTACGCTAAGCGAGCAGATTTACAGTCTGCCGGATTTAACCACTCTCCCACCCCTCCACAGAGACGGAAGAGACGCGCCGGGGCGCGTCGTCGGGGCGGTTTATGGGGAGGTTGGCGCACGGTGTCAACAGGGAATGTTTCAGCGTCGTCACACGGCTGCGGAGCTCGGCTTTCGCTTGCTGGACGGAGGTAAACGGCGTACCGGAAAGCCATGAGCCGCAACAAGTTTCCGCCCAAACCGAAATACAACCCGGACGATGGTCCGGTCTATCTCTACGGCGTCCATACGGTGCGCGCGGCGCTCGACAATCCGCGTCGCGAAAAGCGCGCGCTGCTGGTGACGCCGAACGCTCTGGCGCGTCTGCAAGAGAGCGGCGGCATTGCCGGCATGCGGCCCACGGAAACGACGCCCAAGGAGCTCGACCGGCTGCTCGGCGCCGATACGGTGCACCAGGGCATGGCGCTCGAAGTCGAGCCGGTCAGCCGCTTCGGCCTCAACGATATCAAAGACTTGAAGCTCGTGGTGGTGCTCGACCAGGTCACCGACCCGCACAATGTCGGCGCCATCCTCCGCACCGCCTGCGC
>DASWWF010000396.1:0-5941 GCA_036401035.1 Devosia sp. | reverse complement strand
CGTGAACCCTCGCGCCTTCGCATGCGACAAGGGCGTCACACCCTGCCCGTCCGGCAGGTTCACGTTGGCGCCACCCGCGATGAGGTCGCGGACGATTTCCTGATGCACCGGGCCGCCGTCGGAGAGGATCACTGCTTCGAGCAGCGCGGTCCAGCCGAGCCTGTTGACGTGATCGACAGCGACGCCGGCAGCCAGCAGCAGCCGGACATTGTCGGGATGCCCCTTCTCGGCCGCCGGGATCAGGGCGGTGCCACCGACGCGGTTGGTGTCCTTGAGATTGGCGCCGTGGGCCAGCGTGAGCCTGAGGATCTCGGTGCGCCCTTCGGCGCCGGCATAGAGATACGGTGTATCCTCCATCCCGTCCTTGGCATTGACGTCCGCGCCTGCCGCGATCAGCGCCGCGGCGGCCTCGACCGCATTGGCATGGGTGGCGATCAGCAGCGCCGTGCGGCCATTGCCGTCGCGGACATCCACCGCCTGCCCGGCGGCGATGAGACGCGTTATCGTCGACGCGTCATTGACCTCGGCAGCAGCGAGAAACTCCGCGTCGTCGGCCATGGCGAAACCGGCTCCGAAAATGAGGATAGCGGCCGACAGCAGCGTGCGGCGCAGCATCAGGGCGCAGCTGCGACCGGTGTCAACGCCGCCGCGGGCGCAGCCGGAGACGGAGACGGAGTAACCGACGCCTCGGGCGCAGCAGCCTCCTTGGCTTCCTCCGCCTGCGGCGCCTTGCCGACGCCGAAAGCGTCGGCGCGGCCGATCGGTGCTTCGAGCATCATGTTGACGTCGAAATTGACCGGGGTCAGCACCGACGGATCGGCGATGACGAGGTCGGTGGCGCGCCGCTGCGCATGGGTGAGCGAGATCACCGCGCCCGCAACCTCGAGCAGTTGCATCTGCCCCAGCCCCTGATAGGGCGGACGCAGCATCAGTTGCGCGTCGGTGCCCAGCAGCGGATCGGCGACCTCGAGGCCCACCGAGCCGGCGCCGCGATAATAGAGTTTCAGACTCTGCGCCAGGTAGAAGGCGAGCTTGTCGGCGCCGGCGGACGAGAAATGGATGCCGTCGTCCTTGCGCATGCGGACGTTCTTGCCGTTGAGGTCGGGGCCGTAGGACGTGTACTTACCCTCCTCGTCGACGAAGCGCTCGTAGATGTCGAGGAACTCCGCGCCGCCGCCGAACGCCGCGAGGCGCTGGATTTCCGAGATGCCCGACATGGTCTTGTTGTATTCGGTCTTGGACATCGGCGGCAGGCCGATCCAGATCGTCGGCTTGTTGGCGGCGCGCAGGGCGCTGACCACAGCCGCGACACGGCTCTGGTACTCGGCCGACCATTCCGGCGTCAGCGACCCATAGCTCACGTCATTGAGCCGCATCTTCTGGCGGTCGTTGATGCCGACGATGAACACCGCGATATCGAAGGTGTTGGCAGCGATCGCCTCGTTGATCTTGACGCCCCAATCGAGCACGTCCTTGCGCACAAAGCCGGTATCGCCGACGCCCTGCGCGATGATCGAAATGTTCGGATCCTCGGCGTAATAGCGGTCGAGCGCCTTGGCGAGATCGGTGGCCAGCGAGTCGCCGAATACGGCGAGCCGCACGGCGTTTTCGTTCTTGGGAATCTTCGGCTTGGCCGGCGGCAGGTCGGCCTTGCGGGTAATCACCGGCTTTTCGACCACGGCCGGCGCTTCCTGCTGCTGCTCTTCCTCGCCGCCGAAGAGCAGGTCCATCAGCGTCCTGCGTCGCCGCGGCTGCTGTTGCTGCGCCAGATGGATGCGCGTGTCGGCCGGCTGCGTGAGCTGCAACTGCGGCGTCGCCGTCAGTTCCTGCGCCGTGGCGAACATCGGCAGCATGTCGGTCAGCACCAAAGCCGCCACGACAAGGCCGATAATCCAGATCAGGAACGGGTTGCGCTTCTTCTCCATGGCCGACATTTACCCCATGCCGCGCATAAAATTAAGGCGGCTCGCGCGATTGCTACCGGGTTGCGGCGGCCAGTTCTTCGTAGCTCGCAAAGGTGATGAAGCCATCCGCCACCTCGCCCTTGCTGGCCTGGAAGCGCGCATAGGCCGCCTGGCTGATCGGGCCGATGCGGCCATCCACCACGCCGTTGTATAGCCCGAGCTTGATCAGCGATTCCTGGATGGATTTGCGCTGCGCCAGGTTGGGGAACTTGGTCTTGGTCGGCCATGGCTGCACGAAGCTGCCACCTCCCTTGAGCCGATCGGCCAGATGCGCCACCGCCATGGCGTAGCTGTCGGAGAAATTGTAGCCCTTGAGGACGAGATAGTTCTGCGTCATCAGGAATTTCGGCCCGTCCTTCCCCGTCGGCACGTAGAGGAACACCGGCGTGTCGAAACTGGCGAACTTCCGGCCCTTGACCCGGGTCACCCCACGCTCGGCGAAGAACTGGATCGGCCGCAGCGTCTCGCGATCAGCGAGCAGATAGTCGAAGCCGGGCGGCAATTCGACCTCGAAACCCCAGTCTACCCCCGGCTGATAGCCCAGATCGCGGAGGAAAGTGGCGCTGGTCGCCAGCGCATCGGGGAGGGAATTGTGGAGGTCGATCCGCCCGTCCCCATCGCCATCACGGCCATGGGCGATGACGTTGGAAGGGTTGACCTGCAGGTGGCCGATCGCCCCGGCCCATGAGCCGACCAGTGTATCGCGGTTGAGTGGCCCGAGTTGGATCAGTTGCAGCGCGGCGATGAAATCGGCCGCATCGTCCTTGAGCCGCCCGCGCCGCTGGTGCACCAGCGTCGCCAGCGAACGGATGATCGGCCGGATCAGCTTGGCATTGCCCAGCACCGAACCATAATCGGTCTCGATGCCCCAGATGGCGGCAAGGATGTAGGGATCGACCCCGTAGGTCCTGCCGGCCACGTCGAACAGCGCCTGCTGGTCACCCATCGCGGCCTGCCCGCGCGAGATGCGGCCGGAGCTGACCCGGGTGGCGATATATTCCCAGACCGGCGTGGTGAACTCCGGCTGGCTGGTGACCAGTCCCGGCACGTTCGGGTCGGGCGTCAGCCCATTGGTCGCCTGCCGATAGACATCCGGATCCACCCCGGCTGCGACCGCCTGCGCCTCGAAATTGCGGATGAAATCGGGGAACGATTCGACCGGCTGCGCGAAGGCGGGCGTGGCGAAAGCCAACAGCAGGCCGGCGACAACCAGTCGGATCATGTTCGCTCCTCGGACGATTTGCCCGAAAACTAGCGGTTCCTTGTGGCCAAATAGCGTTCCCACTCATAGGCGTGGGTGACGATTTCGGTGAGGTCGTCATGCGCCGGCTGCCAGCCGAGCAGCGCCCGCACCTTCTCGCCGGTGGCGGTGATGGAGGCCGGATCGCCGGCCCGGCGCGGCCCCTCGTCGACGCGGAAATCCATGCCCGAGACGGCTTTGACCGTGTCGATCACCTGCCGCACCGAATAGCCCTGCCCGTAGGCGCAGTTGAGCGTCGTGCTGTCGCCGCCGCCGCGCAGATGCTTGAGCAGCAGCCAGTGCGCTTCGATGAGGTCGGTAACGTGAATGTAGTCGCGGATGCAGGTGCCGTCGGGGGTCTCGTAGTCGGTGCCGAAAATGTCCATCTTCGGGCGCTGCCCCAACGCCGTCTGCGCCGCCACCTTGATCAGGTGGGTCGCGAGCGGGGTCGACTGGCCGGAGCGTTTCTTGGGATCGCCACCGGCGACATTGAAATAGCGCAGCACGCCATAGGTGATGGGATGCGCCGCAGCGACATCGGCCAGCATCCACTCGGTCATCAGCTTGGACCGCCCATAGGGCGACATCGGATGCAGCGGTGTATCCTCGACCACCGGCGCGAGGCCCGTCATGCCGTAGACGGCGGCCGTGGACGAGAAGATGAAGTGCTTCACCCCCTCGGCGACCGCAGCCTCGATCAAGTTGCGCGAGGTCGCCGTGTTGTTGCCGTAATATTTGAGCGGATTGGTCACCGACTCCGGCACGACGATCGAGCCGGCAAAGTGGATGATCTCGGAGACCTTATGCTCGCCAATGACCTTGCGAACGAACTCGACATCGCCCGCATTGCCTTGCACCAGCGTGGCCCGATGGTCGATCGCCCAGTCGAAACCGGTGGTGAGATTGTCGAGCACCACGACCGGCTCGCCACCGTCCGCCAGCCGGAGCACCATGTGGCTGCCGATATAGCCCGCGCCGCCCGTCACCAGCACAGTCATTTCGGTAACCTCCCTACCAAGATTTAATTGGCGCGATGCTAGGTTTCAGGTGTTGAGATAGCCTTAGCGTCACGCCCACTCCATCGGAGCTCACTTTGCCCAAGCGCGTCAGAACTGCCGTGTTCCCCGTTGCCGGACTCGGTACGCGTTTCCTGCCTGCAACCAAAGCCATGCCCAAGGAAATGCTCACGGTCGTCGACCGGCCGCTGATCCAATACGCCGTGGACGAGGCGCGTGAAGCCGGCATCGAACATTTCGTCTTCGTCACCGGCCGCAACAAGGGCGTCATCGAAGACCACTTCGACAAGCAGTTCGAGCTCGAGCATACGCTCGAAAGCCGCGGCAAATCCGCCGCGCTCGACGAGCTGCAGCGCGAGCTGCCGCAGGCCGGGCAAGCGAGCTTCACCCGCCAGCAGGAGCCGCTCGGCCTCGGTCACGCCGTCTGGTGCGCCCGCGAACTGGTCGGCGACCAGCCCTTCGCCTTGCTGCTGCCCGACATGGTGTTCCAGGCCAAGCCGGGCGTCATGAAGCAGATGGTCGAAGCCTATGAGACCACCGGCGGCAACATCATCGGCGTCGAGGAAGTCAACCCCGCCGATACCGCCAGCTACGGCATCGTGGCGCGCGGCGAAGGCCCGGATTCGGGCTTCCGCATCACCGGCATGGTCGAAAAGCCCAAGCCGGCCGACGCCCCGTCCAACCTCTTCATCTCCGGCCGCTACATCCTGCAGCCCGAGATTTTCTCGATTCTCTCCGAACAGACCCGCGGCGCCGGCGGCGAAATCCAGCTCACCGACGCCATGCAGGTGCTGATCCGGCAGCAGAATTTCACCGGCGTGAAATACAACGGCCGCGTCTTCGACTGCGGCTCCAAGATCGGCTTCCTCACCGCCAACGTGGTCTTCGCCCTCGACCGCCCGGACCTCGCCGACGACTTCCGCCGCGAGGTCAAGGCCGCGATCGGGAACTTCTAGCGCTTGACGGTGACGCCAAGGGTCACGCGGTGTTCCTGGTCTGTCGTATTGGCCGGGGCGGTGGTGGTCGCCCCGTAGCGGTAGTCACCCGAGACCGAGATGTTCTCGTTGACGAGGTAATCCGCCCCGGCACCGACGCTGTAGCCGGTCTCGACGGTCGTCGAGTCCGAGAAGATGGCGTAGCGGTAAGCGGCACTGCCGCGCAGCGTCACCCACGGATTGACCCGATAGGTGACGTCGCCGGTCGCTGCATATTCGATCCGCGCCGCACCCGAAGCATTGGCGCCCGGCGCCCCGACCGTGGTGGCAAGCGCGCCGCGAATGCTGAGCGTCTCGTCCGGCCGGAAAGTAACCGACGCGTCGTAGAGATGGCTGACGATGTCGTCGGCCGCCCCATAGGTGAATTTGCGCAGTCCCAGACCCACCGACGCCTCGGCCTCCAGCACCTCGCTCCACTTCGATGACAAGCCGCCGCGAACGGCGTAATCGGCGCCATCGAGCTTGACCCCATAGCTGGGGGAGACGAAGTCGTAGAGCTGGTACCCCAGGCTGCCGTCGATGAAGGCAGTGAGGATCGGGGTCACCTTGTAGCCGATGCGCAGGCCGGTCCCGAGCTGCCAGTTGTTGTTGGCGCTGTTGTCGATCTCCGTCCCGTTGACCAGCGTCGTCGGCCCGTAGATCGACCGCGCCGCACTGCCACGCGCCGTGGTCACCAGATGGCCCCAGTCATAGGTGGCTGACACCTGCGCATCGCCGGAAATCTGC
>DASWWF010000395.1:0-4032 GCA_036401035.1 Devosia sp. | reverse complement strand
GTCTCCGGAAATGTGGCGCCTATATCCGTTTCGGCGCGGGCGGATTTCTAGCTGGTTGGGGGAGTCGTGCCAACTGGGGTTCGGAACGTTGCGATGGGGCAGACCGGTGACGATTGGAGCAAGGTGCACCCCCACCCACCGGCTTCGCCGGTCCCCCCTCCCCACAAGAGGGAGGGAAATTGAGAGGCCGGTGACTCTCAGTCGGGTCTCCCTCCCCTCTGATGGGGAGGGTGGACCGGCGAAGCCGGTGGGTGGGGTGACGGAGTGCCACCGGCCAGGCCCTTGACTCCCATGGCTACTATATATAGCTATCATGGCTAATATCGTTAGCCATTGAGGTTCATCATGTCTGCCATATCGGGATTTCCGCCCAAGGGTGTTGCGTTGCAGTTGCGGCTGGAGGGGTTGTTCGCACTGGTGGCAGCGGCGACCGCCTATTGGTTCATCGGCGGCAACTGGTGGTTGTTTGCGGTGCTGCTGTTCGCGCCGGACCTGGCCATGCTGAGCTATTCGGCCGGGGAAAAGACCGGGGCGCGGGTCTATAATTTCATGCACACCTATACGCACCCGATCATCGTCGGCGGGCTCGGCTGGTTTGCCGGCTGGCCGGTGCTGATCGAGATCGGCCTCATCTGGGCCACCCATATCGCCATGGACCGGGCGCTCGGCTTTGGGCTCAAATATCCCGGATCGTTCAAGGACACGCATCTGGGGCGGATGGGAAAAGAACAAGCGCATGCCAACGCCAGCTAAGACGTCGCGGCCCGAGCTCGTCGCCATTGCGCGGCGGCTCGTGGAGGCGAGCGGGCCGGATGCACTGACGGTGAGCGCCGTGGCGCAGAGCGCGGGGGTGAAGGCCCCCTCGCTCTACAAGCATTTTGCCGACCGGGCGGCGCTGCTCAAGGCCTGCGAGATCGAAATCCTTCACGAGCTCGAGGCGACGTTGCGGCGAGAGACCAAAGGCGACTCGCCAAGGGCGCGGCTCATCTCGATGGCGGCGGCCTATCGCCGCTTCGGCAAGGCGGCGCCCAACCGCTACCGGGTGATCTATTCGGGCAATGCGTTCACCGATCCGGAAATCCGCGAAGCCTGCCTGTTCTCGGCGCAGCCGCTGTTCGACGAGCTGCGCGCGGCGGGAATTGCCGAGGACCGGGTGCTGCCGGTGTCGCGGACGATGGTGCCGTTCCTGCATGGCTTCGTGCTGATGGAGATCGGCAGCGCGTTCAACCTGGGCGGGGACGTGGACGAGGCGTTCGAGCTGGGGCTGGAGACGATTCTGGCGGGGGTGCCGCGATAGGGAGGGCGCCCAGGGCGCCCCCTCCACCAGACTTCGTCTGGCTCCCCTCCCCCGTAAACGGGGGAGGATCAGGGCCCTACTCCGCCGCCCTGGTGTCCAGATCCAGGAAGCCGCCGGATTGGCGTTCCCAGAGATGGGCGTAGTGGCCGCCGGAGGCGAGGAGCTGGGCGTGGGTGCCCTCTTCGACGATCTGGCCTTTTTCCAGCACCACCAGCCGGTCCATGGCGGCGATGGTCGATAGACGGTGGGCGATGGCGATCACCGTCTTGCCCTGCATGAGCGTGGTCAGTTGCTCCTGGATCGCCGCCTCGACTTCGCTGTCGAGGGCGGAGGTGGCTTCGTCCAGCACGAGGATCGGCGCGTTCTTCAAGAGAACCCGCGCGATGGCCACGCGCTGGCGCTGGCCGCCCGAGAGTTTGACACCGCGCTCGCCGACATGGGCGTCGTAGGCCTTGCGGCCCTTGGGGTCGACGAGGCCGGCGATGACCTCGGCCACCTTGGCCTGTTCGGCGGCGCGGATCATCTCTTCGTCGGTCGCGGTCTGGCGGCCGTACTTGATGTTCTCGCGGACGGAGCGGTGCAGCAGCGAGGTGTCCTGGCTGACAAGGCCGATCGCGGCGCGGACGCTTTCCTGGGTCACGTCGCGAACGTCCTGCCCGTCGATGCGGACCGACCCGGACTCCACATCGAAGAGCCGCAGCAGCAGGTTGACCATGGTCGACTTGCCCGCGCCGGACCGTCCGACGAGCCCCACTTTCTCGCCCGGCTTGATGGCGAGGTTGAACCCCTCCATCACGGTGCCTTCCTTGCCGCGCCAGTAGTTGAAAGACACATCCCTGAACTCGATGGCGCCCGACGTCACCGCCAGCTTCGGCGCTTCGGGCTTGTCGATCATGGCGATCGGCTGGGCAATGGTTTCCATCGAGTCGCGGGTGGTGCCGATCTGGCGGAAGACCTGCGAACCGACGTCGAGGATCCAGCCCGACATGTTCATGATCTGGAGCGCGAACGGGATGGCCGTCGCCACGGCGGCGGCACTCAGCGTTCCGGCGTTCCAGCTCGACAGCGCGATCCAGGCGATCGAGATCACAAGGCCCGCGTTGAGGAGGAACAGGGTCGACCACATGTAGGTGAAGACCCGCATCAGCCTGCGGAACGCCACGGCGTGGTCGACGACGGAGTCGGCGACGTATCGATCCTCATGCCCGTCGGTCGAGAAGGTCTTGAGCGTGTGGATGTTGGTGTAGCTGTCGACGATGCGGCCGGTCATCACCGACTTGGCTTCCGAGAGGTCCTCGGAATGCTTGGCGATGAGCGGCATGACGATGGTGAAGAGGATGCCATAGAGCAGCAGCCAGACGGCGATCGGGATCAGCAGCACCCAGTCGAGCCCGGCCAGCACGGCCACCGCGACAATGACGAAGATCGCAGCATACCAGACGGCGTCGATCGTCATGTTGACGGTCATTTCGACGGACTCGCCGGCTTGCATGACCTTGTTGGCGATGCGCCCGGCGAAGTCGTTCTGGAAGTAGGTCCAGTTCTGCCGGATGATGTGCCAGTGGCTCTGCCAGCGGACGATGTCGACGAGGTTGGGCACGATCGAATGATTGCGCACCAGCGTATCGAGGAGGAACGTGATCGGGCGGATCACCGCCACCACGATGATCATCCACATGAAGGTCTGGCCGTGGATCTCGAAGATCTGCCCCGGCGGGGTGGTGGCCAGCATGCCGACCACGAGGCCGACGAAGATCGGCATCATCGCATCGGCCACCGAGCCGACGGCGACGAGGACCATGCGCAGCCCGAAGGCCGCCTTGAACTGCTTGACGAAATAGAGGGTAAAGGCCGTGACCCCCTTGGGGGGCTCGGTGTTCCTGGCCAGGGCTACGGGCGAATAGCGGCCGTCGAACCAGGCAATGACGCGGTTGAGCATTTTTCTCTCATCGGAATGAGAGCCTTCCGACCTTTCAGGTTCGGCGCAGGCTCTGCTGGGACTGTTTTCGCTTCACGGTCTTTGTGTGGGTGCCGCGTCCCGCGCTCAGGTTGATGAAATTATCCATTTGGTCCCTCCTTGGGTTGTTGATGTGGTTGGTCAAAGTCACTCCGCCGCCGCGTCGGCTTCATCCATGTCGATGAA
This sequence comes from Devosia sp., assembly GCA_036401035.1. GTDB lineage: Bacteria > Pseudomonadota > Alphaproteobacteria > Rhizobiales > Devosiaceae > Devosia_A. The sequence goes on along the minus strand of DASWWF010000395.1, from coordinate 592 downwards.
GCCGCCGGACTGGCGGTGCCAGAGTTTGGCGTAGTGGCCGCCGAGCGCGAGGAGCTGGGCGTGGGTGCCCTGCTCCACGATCTGGCCACCGTCGATCACCACCAGCCGATCCATGGCGGCGATGGTCGAGAGGCGGTGCGCGATGGCGATCACCGTCTTGTTGCGCATCAGGTTCTGGAACTGGCCCTGAATTGCCGCCTCGACTTCGGAGTCGAGCGCCGAGGTGGCTTCGTCCAGCACCAGGATCGGCGCGTTCTTGAGCAGGACGCGGGCGATGGCGACGCGCTGGCGCTGGCCGCCCGAGAGTTTCACCCCGCGCTCGCCCACCTGGGCGTCGTAGCCGGTGGCGCCCTTGGGATCGACCAGGGTCTCGATGAAGTCCTCGGCTTCGGCGAGACGGGCGGCAGCGCGCATTTCCTCCTCGGTCGCGTCGGGGCGGCCGTAGAGGATGTTCTCGCGCACCGAGCGGTGCAGCAGCGAGGTATCCTGCGTCACCACGCCGATGTTTTCGCGCAGCGAGTCCTGCGTGACCGTGGCGATGTCGGTGCCGTCGATGGTGATGGTGCCGCCCTCACGGTCGTAGAAGCGGAGC
>DASWWF010000394.1:0-4858 GCA_036401035.1 Devosia sp. | reverse complement strand
TCTATGCCCGCAAATACCCGAAGCCAGCCGTCATCACTGCGCGCTACGAGCGCGTGCCGGCCCACGCCTGAGGCTTTGCTGCACTGGCCTTGCACGCGGCGGCGCGCTAGGGTCGCGGCCCTCTAGAGGGGCTAGATGACTCATCCATTCGACACGCTGTCGCTCGCCGAATTGCGGGAGACCATCGTTTCCGTGCTGCCCGAATTTGCGGGCAGCGAAATCACTATTCTGAACGCCGGCTGGGACTCCGTCGGCGTCGATGTCGATGGCGAGTGGATCTTCAAGTTTCCACGCCATGCCGAAGCCGGGCAGCGGCTCCGCAAGGAGGCGCGCATCCTCGCCATGGTGCGGGCACATGCCGAACTGCCGGTGCCCGACCTCGTGCTGTTCGAGGCGCCGAAACTCTTCTCCCGCCACCGCAAGCTGCCCGGCACCTTCCTCGAACCGGCGGACTACCTGCCGCTGAGCGAAATTCAGCGCGACGCCATCGCCGAGAAAATGGCCGGCCTCTACGCCGCCCTCCACGCCATCCCCCACGCCGAGGCCCGCGCTGCCGGCGCCGTCCGGGTCAGCGAATGGATGCTGCCCGACGAAGTCGCCCGCTCCGCCCCGCATCTGCCGCCGCACCTGCGGCCGCATCTGACGCCCACCCTCGAAGCTTACACGGCCGAACTCGCCCGCCAGCCCGGCGAACTTATCTACGGCTATTTCGACGGCCACGGCTGGAACATGGCCTTCGACAAGGCCACCGGCGTGCTCAACGGCGTCTACGATTTCGCCGATTCCGGCTTCGGCGCCCGCCACCAGGACCTGAGCTATTCCAACTGGATCTCGCGCGACCTGACGCTCCGCATCATCGACCGCTACGAGCGCATCACCGGGCTGAGCATCGACCGCGACCGGGTGATGCTCTATTCGGCCATGCTGCGCTTTGTCGAATATGCCGAGGCCGCGCCCGATCGGGACGATGTCGCCGACCGGCTGGCCGCCATCGAGAGCTGGTTCGCCGAGCGGACCTAGACCGTCTCGGGCGCCGGCTGCGCCTCGCGGGCGCTGGCCTTGATCAGGCTGAGCTTGGACCTGCCGGGCGCGCCGAACAGCCGCTGGCGCTCTTCCGGCGTCGAGCGGAAGAACGGATAGCGCCGCAGCATGTCCTGGTACATCACCGGGATATCGCAGGCCATCAGCACCATCGGGAAGCTGAGCCCGTGGTAGAAGCGCTCCGCCCCGATCTGCTCGGAGCGGTAGACGCGCCGGTAGAACGCCGCATGCTCCGGCCGTACGGTCGAGAGCACATAGCGCACGTTGAAATACTGCACCGCCACCGTCGGTAGCCGCAGCGTCAGATAGGGCAGCGCCGGAAACGCCAGGCTCGCCTCGTAGTCGGCGGTGAACCGGCCCGGATCGAGAATGGTCAGGCCCTGGTCGAGCAGCGGATCGAGAATGTCCGGAAACACCGAATGGCTCGGCGAGGTGCGGAATTCCGGCGTCAGGTGGTGGAAGCGCACCGAGCTCACCAGCTCGCCATCGATATAGACGCCGAAGCAATAGGCGTTGGGCAGCTCGTCGAACTCGTCCCGCACCATTTCGTCGCTGTTGATCGGGATGAACTCTTCGCGCCGATAGGCTTCGTAACGCAGGCGATAGACGGGATCGTACTGCACCTCGGGCGGCACCCGGCGATATTCGACGCGATCGAGCAGGTCGATCAGGGTCCCGGAGAAGCGCGACACCCCACTCTGGCCTGGCTGGACGGCCCCCGAACTCATTTACGCCAATACCTCACAATGAACTGTGAGAGCTTAACCTTTCATTAGTCATATTTGAATTGCGAAAAGCGCAAGTAATACCCCTAAGTCCTGCAAAGCAGGCGAGGCCGACAAAAATTCCGATTTCAGATCAATGCGCTAGGCGGATTAACCAAGCTTGCGGGTCGCGGTGGGCAGCGCCGGCGCGCTGGCCATCCGGGCAATGAGTTCGCCCACATCGCGGCTCGGCAGCGGCACGCCGAACAGATAGCCCTGAATCTGATCGACGGCGGTGTTGTCGAGAATGAGGTTGAGCTGCTCCTCGGTTTCCACCCCTTCGGCCGTGACCGTGAGGTTGATGTCCTTGCCCAGCTGCGCCACGTTCTGCAGCAGTTTGAGCGCCCGCGGATTGCTACCGATATCCATCACGAAGCTGCGGTCGATCTTGAGCTTCGAGAACGGCAGCGTGTGCAGGTAGCTCAGCGACGAGTAGCCGGTGCCGAAATCGTCGAGCGCGATGCCCACGCCTTCCGCCGCAAGGTTCGAGAGAATGCGGGTCGCCGCATCCTTTTCCTCGATCAGCGCGGTTTCGGTGACTTCGATCTCCAGCCGGCGCGGCTCCAACCGGTTGACCCGCAGCGCATCCTGCACCATCTGGCCGACATCGGCCTGGCGGAAGTCGCGCGCCGAAACGTTCACCGACACCGAGACGTCGCTCGGCCAGTTGCGGCATTCATTGGCGGCCGAATGCAGCACCCACCGGGTGATGTCGGAAATGAGCCCGCTCTCTTCGGCGATGGGGATGAACAGCGACGGCGGGATCGAACCCAGTTCGGGGTGATGCCAGCGCGCCAGCGCCTCGCAGCTCACCACCTTGCGGGTCTTGAGATCGACGATCGGCTGATAGACCAGCGACAACCCGCCGGCCGCCACGCAGAGCTTGAGCTCTGCCTTGAGCCGCTGGCGATAGCGGTAGTCGGTGTCCATCTCGTCGCGGAACAGCTGGCTCTGCGACTTGCCGTTGCCCTTGGCCTTGTAGAGCGCGAGGTCGGCCTTGGTCATCAGCGCATCGAGATCGTCCGCCTCTTCGTGCGACACCACGACGCCGATCGACACATTGGTCGAGAACACCTCGCCCATGACGCTGAACGGCGCCTTGAAGGCCTGCAGGATGGCTTCGACATCCTCGCCGACTTCCGCCTCGGTCAGCGGACCGCCGCGATAGATGATGAATTCGTCGCCGCCCAGCCGGGCGATCAGGCTGTCGCGACCCAGCGCCCGCGCGATGCGCTCGGCGGTCTCGACCAGCACGCGGTCGCCCAGCAGGTGCCCCATCGTGTCGTTGATATGCTTGAAGTCGTCGATGTCGACGATCATCAGCGCCGCGCCGTCATCGGCCCGATAGGGCCTGGAGCGCTCGAGGTTCTCGGCCACCTGGTCGGCGAAATAGGCGCGGTTGGGCAGGCCCGTCAGCGCATCGTGATGCGCCATGAAGTTGATCCGCTCTTCGGCCTTCACCCGCGAGGTGATGTCTTCAAACAGCAGCACGGTGCTGCCCTGGCGGGCGCTCACCGTCACTTCGCAATACTGGTTGCCCGGCAGATGCAGCAGCACCTTGCCGGCGCCGTTGTTGATGGTTTGCAGGAGCTGCGTGCCCGAGGCCTGCGAGATGGTGCCGCGCGCCGCCGCGGCCGAAATCAGCGCCGCGAAGGGGCGGCCGGTCCAGGTGCCGCCGGCAAAGCTGGCGAATACCGCTTCGGCGCGATCGTTCGACACGGTGACGAGGCCGCTCTGGTCCAGCATGCAGAGCCCGTGCTGCATGGTTTCCATCGCGGTATCGAGTTCGGTGGCGAGCCGGTTGGCCTCGACGCGGCTGTGCACCGCATTGAGCAGCACCTGCCGCACATCGGCGGCGAGATAGCGGAACGAGATCATCATGGGCAGCATCAGGCCACCCAGGATCCAGTGATAGACGTCGTTCTTGACCAGCACGCCCAGCCCGATCAGCGTCACCGCGATCGTCAGCTGGATGGTGAGCAGCCGGTCGAGGCCGAAATTGCGCGTCACCACGCCGACCATGCAGCCCACGGTGGTCACCATGGCGAGGATTTCGGCGGTGGGGTCGTTGACGAAAACGAAGCTCGAGAAGCACCACAGGCCGGCCAGGAAGGCGAACATCGTCGCCCCGTAGGTGGCGCGCACTTCCCACTTGGCCGCCGCGTCCACATCGGTCGGCCCGATCTTGGCGCGCGCGAACAGCGTCATGTCGATGTAGCGGTAGATGGCGACCAGCACGAAGCCGGCGGCAATGGCCCAGAGGATCGGCGATCCCGTCTTGAAGGCGCCGGCCGAAACGCCCAGCACGCAGCACAGGGCGCCCATGACCATCGCGCGCCGGTCGGTATACACCGACTTGACGATGGACACGTAGTCGATAGCCGGCATTGTCTTGCGGGCTGGCGTCAGCACGAATGGTCTCCAAGCCTAAGTTGGAGAGGTAACCCGCGCGGAGTTAAGATCGTTTGAACTGTCCCCACCCGTTATGTGCCCGTTAGCGATTCTCTCCCGCTTGGTGAACGAAGCTTTAAGTCAAATTGCTGGGATGGCGGTGATGCTGGCTGATGCCCAGCTCGATCCCTCAGTCAGGACTCCTCCACCGCCTGCGGGGGGGGGGGTCGCCGGCGGCGAGATCGAGCACCAACTCGCCCACCCACCGGCTAGGCCAAGAGCGCTGGCCGTTGTGTCACCTCCCCCCTTGCGGGGGACTTCGAACCGGCCGGAGGCAAAATCGCTCCAGTGGAGCGATTTTATGTGAGAAGGCCATGAGGGCTATGCCCGAATGGCAAAGGGTGGGGGGTAGGAGAGCCGGGGAATGTGCCATCGACCACGAGCCCATCCCCAACGTCTCCGGCCCATCCACCCCCACCCCTGTCCCCTCCCCGCAAGGGGGAGGGAGACCTGACTGCAAGCGTCTGTGCCACTTGCAGAAAACGATGCTTATCCCCGCTCCCTCCACCTCCCATACAATGCCCCCCATCAACCCCACGCGACGGGAAGCGCGACGAACGTTTGTGGGGCTTGGGAAGCGGTTTCAGCGCAAGCCGGAATGA
>DASWWF010000393.1:0-7185 GCA_036401035.1 Devosia sp. | reverse complement strand
TCGGCCTTGAACAGGCAGTAACACACTCCCCAGCTAGCCCTCATCGAACTGCGATCAAAGAGGGACCCCATGAGACTGCTTTACCCGCTGGCCGGCGCCGTGGCGCTGCTGCTGACCGTCCCCACTGCCGGCCTCGCGGCCGAAAAGACCTATGCGCTTCCCGCCTTCACAGCGATCAGTGTCGCGTCCGGCATCGACGCCGAGGTGACTGTCGGCGGGGCACAGAAGATCGTTGCCACCTCGAACGACCAGCGCGAGATCGACGATCTCAAGATCGAGGTGAGGGGAGGCGAGCTCCACATCTGGCGCGACTGGGATCTGCTCGACCTCTTCGACGGCATGGCCGACCACCAGACCCGCGTGACCATCTCGGTGCCGACCCTCACCTCGGCCGAAGCCAGTTCGGGCGCTGACGTCGATGTCAGCGGCATGGACGGCGATGCGATCACGCTCGAGAGTTCGAGCGGCGCCGATCTCGACGCCACCGACGTCCGTGCCGTGACCATCACCGCCAATGCCTCCAGCGGCGCCGATCTCTCGGCCAACGGCACCTGCACGACACTGACCGTCGAGGCATCGAGCGGAGCGACGGCCGATCTCGACGATCTCGCCTGCACCGATGCGATCGCCGAAGCCTCAAGCGGTGCCGACATCGACCTGCGGGTCACCGGCGCGCTCAAGGCCGAAGCGTCGAGCGGCGGCGGCATTTCCGTCAGCGGCAAGCCCGCCAGCACCGAAATCGAACAGAGTTCGGGCGGTCACGTCGACCTCGGCGACTAAATCGCTCACTTTTTTGCGCGGCGGCACCAAGGAATATTGCTGCCGCGGCGTCTTACCCCCTAGAACTCGTACTAGAGGATTGGGGGACTTCGACGAATGTTGAGACTGCTGCTTGCGGCCGCGACCGTGCTGGCCGGCATAACCGCGGCGAATGCCGCACAGATTTCCATCGTTTCGATGCAATATTCGGCGGCGCAGCCCGTGCCGCACATCCACTACGAAGGCGGCACGGAGGGCGGCGACGTGGCCCAGTTGCAGCAGGTCTATGACAGCTTCGTCAAATGCCGCACCGAATGCCTTGGCGGCGATGGCGGTTCGACCGCGGTGTTGACCATGAATGGCCCGGGCGGCAGCTATTACGAAGGGCTGGCGCTGGCCGATTTCATCCGTGCCAACCACATCACGACGGTGATCGAACGCGGCATGACCTGCTACTCGGCCTGCGCCTTCGCCTTCCTGGGCGGTTCGGGCTATTCGAGCATGCAGCGCTACGGCACCTACGTGGACCGTCAGATCGAGCCGGGCGCCATTCTCGGCTTTCATGCGCCCTATCGCGACGAAGCCTCGTTCCTCGAAGCGCTGGAGCAGCGCGGCGCCGGCGAGGTGATGACCGAGAGCCGCGACAGCCTCTCGAGGATGGTGCGCGAACTGGTCAAGTGGAACGTCGATCCCGAGATCATCCACTACATGATGGGAATGGGGCCGGACAAAACCTACGACATCGTCAATGCCGACGACTATTACCTCGTCCGCGCCTCACTGCCCCCGACACGGGCGCAGGACTGGATCACCGACCTGCCGGAGGCGGTCAAGAATGCCTGCATGCGGCTCCTGGCGATCTCGGAGCGCGGTGATCCGCTGAGCTACCGCAACTTCTTCGACATGCCCTACCAGGAACTGGGCACCACCGAGAGCGGCGACATCGTATCCGGCTATCGCTGGAGCGATGAGCTGCTCAATGTCGGGTCGTGCGGCCTCGACAATGCCGCGGCCGGCATCACCGACAAGATGCACCTGGCGACCTATTTCACCCCCGGGCTGGCCGGCACCATCGCGCCAGACACCAACTACTGGAATGTCGAGCAGGGCTGGTCGTCGGCCGGGGCCGGACGCAATCCGCTCAAGGACGTGTTCCAGAAGGGTGCGCTCAACCACTATTTCCTGCCGGTTGGTGTCAATATCGACAGCCTCGACCTGCCCGGCGAGATGAGCATTCTGTGGAACCGCTTCTTCACCGCCTTCCCGCCGGCTTTGCCGGTGATGGATCCGCGGCTCGAAGTCGTGTCATCGGACGCCGACAGTCGCGTCTCGCGCTTGGGCGACATCTGGGTGTTCGAGCAGACCGGTCCGAAACTCCTGTTCGACACCGCCGCAGCCGATCCCGGCCTTGGGCTGAACCTCACCAACAACGGCACCAACACCACCGGCTTCGTCCGCGAGGGCACCTATGCCGATGGCACGCCGTTCAAGTGGTTCGGCTTTGCCAATGGCGATGCGGCGACCGTGGTCCGCATGTTCGTCAGCCGGACCGACGGCACGCCGGCCACCACCGACGAGATCGCGCTGATGCACGAGTTGCAGTGTGCGGCCGATTTCCAGGGGCTCAAGCTCGGCTGCGGCTGACACATTTCGGCCCGGAACGCTGACCAATGCTCTCCCCACCTGGGGAGGGCACCTTGCTGAAGATTCTGCGGCGTATCCTGATCGTCCTGCTGGTGCTGGGCGCGGCCATCCATGTGTTCAACGCCAGTTGGCGCGTCGCGCCGCCTGAGGGCGAACTGCAACTGATCGCCCATCGCGGCGTGCACCAGAATTTCGACGCCACGGGCCTCGGCAACGATGGCTGCAGCGCCACCCGCATCGACCCGGTCGAGAACAATTATCTCGAAAACACCCTGCCCTCGATGCAGGCAGCGTTCGACGCTGGCGCCGATATCGTCGAGTTCGACGTGCACCCCACGACCGACGGCCAGTTCGCCATTATGCACGACTGGACCATCGACTGCCGCACCGAGGGCACCGGCGAGACCCGCAGCCACGACATGGCCTATCTGAGGACGCTGGACATCGGCTACGGCTACACCGCCGACGGCGGCAAGACTTACCCCTTCCGCGGCAAGGGCACCGGCCTGATGCCCGAAATCAGGGACGTGCTCGCCGCCTTTCCGGACAGGAAATTCCTCATCAACTACAAGAGCAACGAGGAGCGCGAGGCCGATATGCTGGCCGCGCTGGTGACCGAGCATCCCCAATGGCGCGACGAAATCTGGGGCGTCTATGGCGGGCGTCCGCCGACCTATCGCGCCAAGGAGCTGATCGGCCCCGACAGCGCCGGCAACCCGCTGGTGGGTTTTGCGAGCCGCGACGTGATGAACTGCCTCATCCAGTACCTGGCGCTCGGCTGGTCGGGCTATGTCCCCGATCTCTGCAAGAACACCGCCATCATGGTGCCGGTGAACATGGCCTGGCTCGCTTGGGGCTGGCCCAACCTCTTTCTCGAGCGCATGAACAATGCCGGCAGCGAAGTGATCCTGCTGGGCCCCTACGAAGCAGGCGATCCCGGCACCAACGGCATCGATACGCTCGACGAACTGGCACAGGTGCCACAGGGATTTACTGGCTACATCTGGACCAACAAGATCGAACTGATCGGGCCCGCAGTAGCCGCGCAGTGACTGTGCCGACTTTTTGTGCATAGAGCCATCGACGCGCCGCGGGTAAGAACATAAGACAATTAGGCACTCGTCCTGAGTCCCTTGTTTTCCCGGATATTTCAGATGCCCGCCGGCGTCGCCTTCTCCCTTGCCGCCTACCTCCTTTATTCGTGCTGCGACGCCATCATCAAAGGTTTCGGCAGCAGCCTGTCGGTCTTCGAAATCGCGTTCTGGACAGCGCTGTTCTCGTTCCTGCCGGCCATCTTCACCAAGCCCAAGGGCGAGCACTGGCGGCACGTATTCCGCATGCGCCACCCGTGGCTGGTCAATATGCGGTCCTTCACTGGTCTGATCGGCAACCTCTGCATCATCTTCGCCTTCGTGAACATCCCGCTGGCCGAGGCCTACTCCATCGCCTTCCTGGCGCCGATCTTCGTGGTGTTCCTGTCTTCGCGCCTGCTCAACGAGACGGTGACCTGGCAGCGCTGGCTGTTCCTGGCGGCAAGCTTTGTCGGCGTGTTGCTGGTCGTGCGCCCGGGCTTCCGCGAACTGACGAGCGGCCATATGGCGGCGCTCGCATCCGCCATCCTCGGCGCGGTGACCACCACCGTGCTGCGCAAGATCGCGCCAGTGGAGAAGCGCGTGACGCTGATCGGCCTGCCGCTCGGCTACATCGTGATCGCCAACGGCATCCTTATGCTGCCTGCTTTCCACTGGCCGACATGGCAGGAATTCGCGCTGCTGCTCGCCATCGGCGGCCTGGGTGGCACCGGCAACCTGCTGTTCATCGCGGCGACGCGCCGCTCGCCGATCAGCCAGATCGCGCCGGGCCAGTATAGCCAGATCGTCTGGGCCATCCTTTTCGGCGCCATCTTCTTCCACGAATACCCCGACCTGATCGGCTATGCCGGTCTTGTCGTCGTGGCGGCGGGCGGCATCCTCAACGTGATCTCGGACGAAACCCGCATCCGCATCTTCTCGCGTCTGTCTGCCGGCGCGGGCCCGGCCACCGTCACCGCCGAGGCGAGCCCGCCGATCGGCGACGACGCCAAGCTGCCGCCGGCCGGGAAAGACTAGACCATGTCCGCCGCACCGAGACCCGCCCTCGTTCAGCTGGGCGTGCTGCTCGCCATCGCCAGCTACGCGCTCTACTCCTGGGGCGACGCGCTCGTCAAAGCCCTGGGCGAGACGGTGGGCATGTTCGAGATCGGGCTCATCTGCACGATCTTCTCGTTCATCCCCGGCCTGCTGGCCAAGCCGAAGGCCGAGGCCTGGCGCGACACCTTCCGGCTGAACAACCCCTGGCGGATGCACATGATCTCGGTGCTGCGCGTCACCGCCAGCGTCGCCATCACCTATTCCTTCATCACCATCCCGCTCGCCGAAGCCTACTGCATCGTCTTCCTGATCCCGGTGTTCATCACCATCCTCTCGGTGGTGGTGCTCAAGGAGGAGGTGGGGCTCGAGCGCTGGTTCCTGGTGCTGGTGAGCTTTGCCGGCGTGCTGCTCGTGGTGCGCCCCGGCTTCCGCGAACTGGAACTGGGGCACTTGACCGCCGTGCTCTGCGCCCTGGCCGCCGCCGTGGCGACGACCACGACGCGGCTGATTTCGGGGCGAGAACGCCGGGTGAGCCTCTTCGTGCTGCCCACGCTCTATACCCTGGCCTTTAACGGCGTGATGGCGGTGATCGTCGGCTTCGAGATGCCGAACCTCGGCGAATGGGGCATCATGCTGGTCTGCGGCCTCTTGGGGGGCTGCGGCTATCTGCTGCAGCTGGCGGCCGTCGCCAACTCGCCGGCAAGCCGCGTGGCGCCGATCCAGTATAGCCAGATCGTCTGGGCGCTGATCCTGGGGGCGCTGTTTTTTGCCGAAGTGCCGGACACGCTGGCGCTGGCCGGGCTGGCGGTGGTGGTGGTCGCCGGGGTGGCGACGGTTTTCGTCGACGGCGCCCGCACCCGCATTGCCGGCCGGTTTGCCGAATATCGCGCCCGCAAACGCGGCGCGGCGCCCGAGCCGGTGCCGATCCCCGGGCCGCCGGAGGTCTAGCCACTCCTCGTAAATTATAGCCCCCTCGCAGCCAGTACAGGCAAATATACTGCCAGTGTGCGAGAGGGGGACTACAGCCGGACGGACTGATCGGCCGAGCTGGCCGCCTCAGAGGCCGGCGCGGACTGCGGCGATGGCGTCGGCGGCTTTGGAGCCGTCGGGGCCGCCGCCCTGGGCCATGTCGGGACGGCCACCACCGCCCTGCCCGCCCAATGCAGCCGTCGCCAGCTTGATGAGGTTGGCGGCCGAGTGCCTGGCGGTGAGATCGTCGGTGACGCCGACGGCGACCGTGCCCTTGCCGTCTTCGCTGACCAGCACCAGCGTCACGACGCCCGAGCCGAGTTTTTTCTTTTCGAGATCGACCAGGCCGCGCAGATCCTTGGCTTCGACGCCGGTGACCGTGCGGCCGACAAAGGCGACGCCGTTGACGGTCTCGGCGGCCGGAGCCGCATCGCCGCCACCACCCATGGCGAGCTTCTTTTGTGCTTCGCTGAGCGAGCGTTCGGACTTCTTGAGATTGTCCTGCAGCGCCTCGATGCGGGCGATGACCTCGTGCGGCCCGGCGCGTAGCACTTCGGCAGCCGAGGCGACGAGGTTGGCATTGGCGCGGGCGTGGTGACGCGCGCCCTTGGCGGTGAGTGCCTCGATGCGGCGCACGCCGGCGGCAACGCCGGAATCGCCGAGCACGGTGATCAGGCCAATATCGCCGGTGCGGCGCACATGGGTGCCGCCGCAGAGTTCCACCGACCAGCCGACGGCGTTGCCGGTGGGATCGCCCATCGAGACGACGCGGACTTCATCACCATATTTCTCGCCGAACAGCGCGCGGGCGCCGGATTCCTTGGCTTCCTCGACCCCCATCAGGCGCGTCTCGACAGGAGTGTTCTGCAGCACGATGTCGTTGGCCAGCTCTTCGACCTGCGCCAGTTCCTGCGGCGTGATCGGCTTGGTATGCACGAAGTCGAAGCGCAGGCGATCGGCCGAAACCATCGAGCCCTTCTGGGCGACATGGTCGCCGAGGACGAGGCGCAGCGCTTCATGCAGCAGATGGGTAGCCGAGTGGTTGGCGCGGATGGCCGAACGGCGAGCGTGATCGACCACGAGCCCAAGGGGCGTACCGACCTTGAGCGTGCCGGCGGTGACCTTCACCTTGTGGCCGAAGACGCCGCTGTTCTTGACCGTGTCGAGCACATCGGCAGCGTTGCCGTCGCCCGAAAGCGTGCCGGTATCGCCGACCTGACCGCCGCTCTCGCCATAGAACGGGGTCTGGTTGAGGACGACATAGCCTTCCTCGCCGGCGACGAGCTGGTCGACCATGGCGCCGCCCTTGACCAGCGCGGTGACCACGCCTTCGGCGGTCTCGGTCTCGTAGCCGAGGAACTCGGTCGGCCCGACCTGGTCGGCGACCGCGAACCAGACCTTGTCCTCGCTGGCTTCGCCCGAACCAGCCCAGCTTTTCCGGGCCTCGGCGCGCTGCCGGGCCATCGCGTCTTCGAAGCCCGAGAGATCGACATGAATGCCGCGGGTGCGCAGCGCGTCCTGCGTCAGATCGAGCGGGAAGCCATAGGTGTCGTAGAGCTTGAAGGCGGTGACGCCCTCGAGCATGTCGCCTTCCTTGAGCGTAGCGGTGGCGTCGTCGAGCAGCGCCAGGCCGCGGCTCAGCGTCTTGAGGAAGCGCTGCTCTTCGAGCCGGACGGTCTCCTCG
>DASWWF010000392.1:0-6355 GCA_036401035.1 Devosia sp. | reverse complement strand
ACGCCGAGGATGGCGTTGGCGCCGAGGCGCGACTTGTTCGGGGTGCCGTCGAGCTCGATCAGGGCCTGATCGACGGCGCGCTGGTCGAGGGCGTCGAGGCCCTGGATTTCCGAGAGGATCTCGGTGTTGACGTTGTCGACGGCCTTGGTGACGCCCTTGCCGAGGAAGGCCTTGCCGCCATCGCGCAGTTCGACGGCTTCATGGGCGCCGGTGGAGGCGCCCGAGGGGACGATGGCGCGGCCAAAACTGCCGTCATCGAGCACCACATCGACTTCGACCGTCGGGTTGCCGCGGCTGTCGAAGACCTGGCGGCCGGTGATATCGATGATCGCAGACATTGTGGGTGCCCCTTGCTGTTCGGCTGTTTGGACCTGTCTAGACAAGGGTTGTGACAACTGGAAGGGGGTGCCCGCGATTTTTCGCGGGCACCGGCCGGGCGGCGGGGCCCGTATGCCTCAGCGCGGCGCCTGCACTTTGCCGTTGTCGACGAGCCAGGCGACGGCCTCCTCCACGGCGGCGAGCGAGGTGTAGCGCGGAGTGTGGCCGAGGAGGCGGCGGGCCTTGTCGATGGAGTGGCTGGGGCTGCGGATGATGTGTTCCCAGGTGGCCTCGGCCTCCTTGGGGGTGTGCAGTGCCTTCCACTGGTCGAACGGCAGGTAGCGGATGTTCGGTTCATGGCCGAACCAGCGGTACATGGCCTCGGCATAGCCGCGGAGATTGAGGGCGCCGGGGGAGACCGCGTTGAAGGTCTCGCCGACGGCGGCCGAACGGTTGGCGATGGCGCCCATGACGATGCCGGCGACGTCGTCGGCATGGACGTGGTGGACGGTTTCGAGGCCGAAATTGGGAAGGACCAGTTGTTCGCCGCAGGCGATCAGCGAAAATATGGCGGGGTTGAAGTGGCCGGCCGGGTTCAGCGGTTCCCAGCCGGGGCCGACGATGTGGCCGGGGCGGAAGACGGTGGCCGGGAAGCCGGTGCGGCGGGCTTGATCGAGCAGGTACGTCTCGATGGCGGATTTCTGGGTACCGTAATCGCCGAAGGCGTTATGCGGCTGGTCCTCGGTGGCGGGCACCACGGCATTGTGGCCATAGACCCAGATGGTGCCGCAGTGGAGGAAATGCTGCACCCTGCCCCGCAGCGCCTCGGTGATGTGTTTCGCGCTTTCGAGGGTGAAGCAGATCATGTCGATGACGATGTCGGCTTCAAGCGCGGCGATGCGGGCGCCGAAGGTGCCGGCCTTCTCCTCGGCGTCGCGGTCGGCGGTGACGGTGGTCACCCGGCCCCAGGCGGCGTTGGGGCTATAGGGCTTGCGCTGGCCGCGGGTGACGTTGATCACCTCGTGTCCCGCTTCGACCAGCCGCGGCACCAGGTAAGTGCCGACGTGACCGCTGCCGCCGATGATCGCTACGCGTGCCATGGCTAGAGCAGCTTTTCGATATGCGGGACGAGCGCTTCCGGCTCGACATTGGAGGCGTAACGCCCGGTCACCCTGCCCTCGCGGTCGACGAGGAATTTTGTGAAGTTCCAGCCGATATCGCGGAACCACGGAAAGCCCGGAGCTTCCTTCTTGAGGTAGGCCCAGAGCGGGTGGGCGCCACGGCCGTTGACCTCGATCTTGTCGAACATCGGAAAGCTCACCGAAAAGCTGGTGGAGCAGAAGGCGGCGATCTCGGCCGCGCTGCCCGGCTCCTGCCCACCGAACTGGTTGCAGGGAAAGCCCATGACCACGAGGCCGCGATCCTTGTAGTCGTGCCAGAGCTTTTCCAGCCCGTCATACTGGCGGGTGTAGCCGCACTTGCTGGCGGTGTTGACCGGCAGGATCACCTTGCCGCGGAAATCGGCCATGGACTGTTCGGTGCCGTCGATGCGACGGGCGGAGAAGTCAAAGAAGCTGCTCATTGGAAATGCTCTGGGTTGCTCAGGAATCGCGCTTGTGCGCGTCGATCTTCTTGTCGGAAAGCGCCTTTTCGGCCTTGGCCTGCTGCTTTTCCGCCTTGGTGCGCCCGAAGGCCAAGCGGTTGGCCTCGGCGGTCGCTTCTTTGTCGGCCCGGGCCCTGGCTTTGCGCGCTTTGGAGAGGGAGAGGATGTCGGCCATGCACTATCCTAGCCGAGACTCTTGCGGCTTAGCCAGCGGGTGCGGGACACAGCCAGATAGATCGAGTGGTACCAGACCCCGCCGATCAGGAAGGTGTTTTCCGCCCTGCCCGTTTCCGCAAAGCCGAGCTTGGCGAGAAGCCCGAGGGAGGCGGCGTTGCGCGGATCGACATCGGCGGTGATGGCGTCGATCGGCTGGGTGGCAAAGACATGTTCGATATAGGCCGTCGCGGCCTCGTAGGCGATGCCTCGGCGCCAGACATCGGGATGCAGGATGAAGCCGAACTCGGGCGAATTCCAGATCCCGATATTGCCGACGACACGGCCCTCGTACTCGATGACCCATTCGTCACGGGCCGGATCGCCGCTGAAGAACTGGCTCTGAAACCAGTCCTCGGTCTCCGCCATCGTCTGGTGGGGCAGCGTCGACCAGTAGCGCATGGCCTCCGGCGAGGACATGATGGCGTGGATCGCGCCGACGTCAGACGGAACGGCACGCCGCAGCAGCAGGCGCGCCGTACGGAGTTCCATCAGACCAGCCGGCTCTGGACGACCGCGGCTTCGATGAAGCTGGCGAAGAGCGGGTGGGGTTCAAAGGGGCGGGACTTCAGCTCCGGGTGGAACTGTACGCCGATGAACCACGGATGGTCGGTGCGTTCGACGATTTCGGGGAGCTTGCCGTCCGGGGAGGTGCCGGAAAAGAGGAGGCCATTGGCCTCGAGCACCTTGCGGTAGTTCATGTTGACTTCGAAGCGGTGGCGATGCCGCTCGGAAATGCGGGTAGTGCCATAGATGTCGGCGACGCGCGACCCCTTGGCGAGTTGGGCCGGGAAGGCGCCGAGGCGCATGGTACCGCCGAGATCGCCTTCGGCCGAACGCGTCACCTGCTCGTTACCCTTGGTCCATTCGGTCATCAGGCCGACGATCGGTTCCTTGGTCGGGCCGAACTCGGTGGAGTTGGCCGCCTTGATGCCGGCGGTGTTCCGCGCAGCCTCGATGCATGCCATCTGCATGCCGAAGCAGATGCCGAAATACGGAACGTCCTTGAGCCGGGCGAAGCGGGCCGCCTGGATCTTGCCGGCCGAACCACGCTCGCCGAAACCGCCAGGCACGAGGATGCCGTGGACGTTTTCGAGATAGGGAGCGGGGTCTTCATGCTCGAACGTCTCGGAGTCGATCCAGCTGAGATTGACCTTCACCCGGTTGGCGATGCCGCCATGAGTCAGCGCTTCGGAGAGCGACTTATAGGCGTCCTTGAGGCCGGTATACTTCCCCACGATGGCGATGTTGACCTCGCCCTCGGGGTTGTGGAAGCGCTCGGAGACGTTCTCCCAGGGCTTCATATCCGGCTCGGGCGCGTCGGTGATGCCAAAGGCGGCGAGAACTTCGCGATCGAGCCCTTCCCTGTGGTAGGCCATGGGCACGTCGTAGATCGAGGACACGTCGAGGCCCTGGATGACGGCGCTTTCGCGGACATTACAGAAGAGCGAGAGCTTCTTGCGCTCGCCGGCCGGGATCGGGCGATCGGCGCGGACCAGCAGGATATCGGGCGCGATGCCGATGGAGCGCAGTTCGCGCACCGAGTGCTGGGTCGGCTTGGTCTTGAGTTCCCCGGCGCTCGGAATGTAGGGCATCAGCGTCAGGTGGACGTAAACGGCATGGTGGCGCGGCAGGTCGTTGCCGAGCTGGCGGATGGCTTCGAAGAACGGCAGGCCTTCGATATCGCCGACCGTGCCGCCGACCTCGACGAGGACGAAGTCGTACTCGTCGTTGCCCTCGATCACGAATTCCTTGATGGCGTCGGTGACGTGCGGGATGACCTGCACGGTGGCGCCGAGATAGTCGCCACGCCGCTCCTTGGCGAGGATGTCGGAATAGATGCGGCCGGTAGTGATGTTGTCGCGCTTGTTGGCCGAACGACCGGTGAAGCGCTCGTAGTGGCCGAGATCGAGATCGGTCTCTGCCCCGTCATCGGTGACGAACACCTCACCGTGCTGGGTGGGCGACATCGTGCCGGGATCGACATTGAGATAGGGGTCGAGCTTCCGCATGCGCACTTTGTAGCCACGCGCTTGCAGAACCGCTCCGAGAGCGGCCGACGCGAGCCCTTTGCCCAATGAGGAAACCACGCCACCGGTGATAAAAACGTACCGAGCCATGGGCCTTCACCTTATGCGGACAGAGAACTGATTCGAAGACCCGTGCCGGTCACGAAGTGGCACGAGCCCCCACAAAAAGAAGAAGGGGATGTTTCCATCCCCTTCCCGGTTGGTCGTTCGCGGCGCCTCAGTTGACAGGCGCTGCGGGTGTCTGGGTCCCCGTCGCCGCGGGACTTGAGGTGTCGCTTGGCGCCGGAGTGGTGGTGTCGCTGGCGGCAGGGGCCGCCGGAGTAGCGGGCGCGGCCGGGGCGGTGGTGCTCTCGGCGGCTGGAGCCGCGTCAGTGGCAGCCGGGGCGGCATCGGTGGAAGGAGCGGCCGGAACCGAAAGAGCCGGATCGGCGCCCGGAGTGGTCGGGGTGGCGTCGGTCGCCGGGGCGGCCGGGACGTTCAGAGAATCGTCGCCTTCGAGCGCGTTGAGCGCATCGAGCACCGAAGTCGGGGCGCCGACGTCGCTGGTGGCGCTGTCAGCTGCGCCCTGGAGGATGCCGCTGGTGCGGTTGTCCACCTCGGAGAGAATGGTGAGGCCAATGGCCGTGGCGAAGAACAGGGCCGCCAGCACTGCAGTGGTGCGGGTCAGGAGGTTCGCCGAACCGCGGACGGTCATCAGACCGTTCGAGCTCGACCCCATTCCCAGGCCGCCGCCTTCCGAGCGCTGCAGCAGGATCACCCCGATCAGCGCCAGGACAATCAGCAGATAGGCCACAATCAGGACATTCGCCATGCGGGTCTCAGTGTTCCAATTCGAATTTGGCGCGCGTTCTACACGCGGTCACCAACAAATGCCAGTCGCACGCCCGGGTTTTTTGCCCGGTCGTTGCGCACAACTGTCTCAAGCGGCGGAGATAATGGCGAAGAAGTCATTTGCCAAGAGGCTTGCGCCACCGACAAGGCCGCCGTTCACATTGCCGACGGCGAGAATTTCGCGGGCATTGGCCGGCTTCATCGAGCCACCGTAGAGCAGCGGGATACGCTCGCCGGCCGGGCCGAAGCGGCCGACCAGCTGGGCGCGGATGCCATCATGCATGGCGCGGATGTCTTCGATGGTGGGGGTGAGGCCGGTGCCGATGGCCCAGACGGGCTCATAGGCGACGACCACCTCATGCTCGGCGGCTCCATCGGGGATGGAGGCCGAAATCTGGCCGGAAACGACCTCGACTGCCCTGCCCGCTTCGCGCTCGGCACGGGTTTCGCCGACGCAGATGATCGGCGTGAGGCCGGCGCCCAGCGCTGCCAAAGCCTTGGCGCGGACGGTGGCGTCATCGTCCTTGTGGTCG
The DNA here is from genome assembly GCA_036401035.1 of Devosia sp. GTDB lineage: Bacteria > Pseudomonadota > Alphaproteobacteria > Rhizobiales > Devosiaceae > Devosia_A. The sequence continues at coordinate 827 of DASWWF010000392.1, read as the reverse complement.
GTGCGGCGCTCGGAATGACCGACAATGACGTATTGTGCGCCTGCATCGGCCAGCATTGCCGCGCTGATGTCGCCGGTATGGGCGCCGCTCGCTTTGGGGTGGCAATCCTGGCCGCCGGTGACGATGCCGGCGCTGGCGGCGCGTTCGGTGAGGCGGGCGAGGAGAGTCGCGGGCGGGCAGATGGCGACGATGCAGCGCGGCCGATCGCCACCCGCCAACAGCGCACCGAGCCGGTCGATTTCGCCGAGGGCGGCGGAAAGCCCGTTCATTTTCCAGTTTCCGGCGATCAGCGGGGTGATGGTTTCGGCCACGTCGAACCTCTTAAACTCTTGCGCGCACGTGGCGTTTGCCATAACCGGGCAGGCCAGCGCTAGCGGGCTTGTTATTGCCTTGCAGCAGGTCAAAGTCCCTGTCTAGTATCCGCCGCCTTGAAACCCGGCAGATGCCGGGCCTTACGTGTTTGGAAGCAACGTCGCATGCTCGAAGGTTTTCGCGCCATTTCCCGGACCTGGTTCGGCAAGATTCTCGGGGCTTTCCTGATCGTCGGTCTCGCCGGCTTCGGTATCTCCAACGTTCTGCTCGACCTGGGCAGCAACAAGGTGGCGCAGGTGGGCAACCAGGAGATCTCGGTCCGGGCCTTCCAGCGCGAGTACCAGAACCGGCTCAGCGCCTTCGCCCAGCAGGTTGGCCGCATGCCAACCAATGAGGAAGCGCTCGCACTCGGTGTGCCGTCGATGGTGCTGACCCAGCTCGGCGCGGAAGCGGCGCTCAACCAGATGGGCCAGAACATGGGCATCGGCGTCTCGGACGCGCGTCTTTCCAAGATG
>DASWWF010000391.1:0-5261 GCA_036401035.1 Devosia sp. | reverse complement strand
GCACCCTCGGCCCGTCCCCGAACACCGGCTTGACCCCGTTCCACGCCAGCGCATGGCACTTGCCCATATACCCGGTCCCGATCAGCCCCACGCCGATGGTGTTCATCGATAGCTCCACTTGCTCAGAAACTCTCAGTCAGTCCCTTCTCCCCTCAGGGGAGAAGGTGGCGCGAAGCGCCGGATGAGGGGCGCGAGGTGCGACGCTGAGCCCCTCACCCGCCCTTCGGGCACCCTCTCCCCTCAGGGGAGAGGGGACTACCCCAACAAAAAAACGCCCGGAGCCCCGCAAGGCCCCGGGCGGCATCGCTCAGGAGGAAGTCCTAAGCCTATCGCTGCCTCACTTATACGAGTCAGCATTCTCCTTGGTCACCAGCACCGTGCCGGTGTCGATGACCGCGTCGATGGTCTTGCCGGCCTTGAGGTCCACCAGCGCCTGGATGCCGAAACCACCCATATTCGCCGGGGCCTGCGCCACCGTAGCCGCCATGTCGCCGGCGATCACCGCTGCCGCCGCGTCGGGATTGGCGTCATAGCCCACCACCATCACGTCGGTCTTGGCGGCGGCCTTCAGCGCCTCCACGGCGCCGAGCGCCATGTTGTCGTTCGAGCCGAAGATGCCCTTGATATTCGGGTTGCCGGCGAGAATGTTCTCGGTCACCGACAGGCCCTTGGCGCGGTCCCATTCGGCCGTCTGCTCGGCCACCACCTTGAGGCCGCAGCCTTCGAGCCCGGCCTTGGCGCCATTGGCGCGGAACTGCGCCGTCGAGTGCGCCATCACGCCCTGCAGGATCGCCACTTCCGAACCGGCCGGCAGGTTGTCGCACATGAACTTGGCGGCGAGCGCGGCGCCCACTTCATTGTTGGTGCCGATGAAGGTGATGCCTTCGTTCGAGCCCAGCGTGTCCACGAACACCACCGGAATGCCGGCGGCCTTGGCCGCATCCACTGCCGGAGCCAGCGCGCCCGGATCGGTCGGCGCGAGCGCGATGCCTTCCACCTTCTGGGCGATCAGGTCTTCCACCTGGGTAATCTGTGCCTGCACGTCGGTCTCGGCCGGCGGCGCCACCACGATCACCTCGACGCCGAGCTCGGCGCCCTTGTCCTTGGCGCCCTTTTCCACGGCCGCCCAGAACGGATTGCCCGCACCCGGGCCCTTCATCACCAGCGCATAGGCCGCGTTGGCGCTGCCCATCATGCTCGTCATCGCCGCCAGCGCCACGCCGGCCAACAGAAGCTTCTTCATCGATTGGTCCTCCCAGTCTCCAGGTCCTCCTCGCCGCATCGCCGGAGACGGAAATGCGTACGGCGTATTCGATCTCTCAGTCTTCCCTTCCCCCCAAGGGCGAGAAGGTGGCCAAAGGCCGGATGAGGGGGCCTTGGAAAGCCCCAACCTTTCATCAGCCCTCATGGTGAGCCTGTCGAACCACGAGGGCGTGGCACTATCTGCGCACAGCCGCCCTCCGTCTGAGCACGTCGATGTACACAGCGATAATGATCACCAGCCCGATCAGGATCTGCTGCCAGAACGCACTCACATTGTTGATGTTGAGCCCGTTGCGCAGGATGCCCATGATCAGCACCCCGGCCAGCACCCCGACCACCGTTCCGCGCCCGCCAAAGAAGCTGGCGCCCCCGATGATCACCGCCGCGATCGCATCGAGCTCGATGCCCAAGCCGGCATTGGGGAAGCCGCTATCCGTGCGCCCCGCCAGCAGCAGGCCCGAGAGCCCGGCGAAGAAGCCCGAGATCATGTAGACCACCACCAGCGTGCGATCGACATTGATGCCCGACACCCGCGCCGCATGCGGATTGCCGCCGATGGCGAAGATATGCCGGCCCATATTGGTCCGTTCGAGGAAGAACCACAGTCCCACCGCGCAGACCGCCACGAGAATGAGACTCGCCGGCAGCCCCGCGGGTGGCGGAAACAGCCCGAAGTCGTAATAGGCCTGCCCCAGATACCGCACCTCCGGCTGCAGCCCTGAAATCGGCGCGCCGTTGGAGATGAGGTAGGTGAGCCCGCGCGCCACGTTGAGCGTCCCGAGCGTCATGATGAACGGGTGCGGCAGCTTCAGCACTGTGAGCCCGATGCCGTTGACCCAGCCCACCGCCAGCCCGATCGCCGGCGCAATCAGCAGCACCACCGGCCAGGGCACCCCGGCCTTCGACGCGATGGCGAGCGCCACCATGCCCAGCGCCATGATCGACCCCACGCTGAGGTCGATACCCGCCGTCACGATCACCACATACATGCCCAGCGCCAGCAGCGCCAAACTGGCATTCTGCTTGAGGATATTAGTGAGGTTCTGCGCCGTCAGGAACACTTCCGGCTTGATCATCGCCAGCGCCAGCATCATCACCACGACCACGAGAATGATCCCGTAGACCTCGAGAAACTTGCTCAGCGTCGGACTGGCCTTCCGGCTGACCGGAGCAGTGGTCTCAGTCATGCCGCGCACTCCAGTTCAATCTGTCGAAGTGAGGGAATGCCAAGGGCACCGGCAGGTGTGTCACCTCCCCCCTTGCGGGGGAGGGTCAGGGTGGGGGGTACGGGAGCCCGGCCCAGCGTCGTGAACATCGAGACCAGCCCCAACGTCGCCGAGCCGCACCCCCTCCACCGGCTTCGCCGGCCCCCCTCCCCCGCTGCGCGGGTGAGGATCCCCGAGAGATCGTGCCCCAGCTGATCCTCCCCCGTGGAACGGGGGAGGGGGACCAGCCGCAGGCTGGTGGAGGGGGCGCACAACACCTGCATCTCAATGCACCTTGTCATGGGCCAGGGCTTCGGTGTGCCCCTTGGTCCCCATGATCCAGCCGATCACCTCGTTCCGGCTCGTCTTCTCCAGCGTGGACTCGGCGAAATTGGTGCCCTGGTAGAGCGCCATCACCCGGTCGCAGCAGTAGAAGATGTCGTCCATGCGGTGCGAAATGATGATCACCGCCACCCCGTGTTCCTTGAGGCTTCGGATCAGGTCGAGCACCTTGCCGACCTCCTTGATCGCCAGCGCCGCCGTCGGCTCGTCCATGATCACCAGCTTGCCGTCGAACGCCGTGGCGCGGGCAATCGCCACCGCCTGCCGCTGTCCGCCCGAGAGGTCCTCGGTGTTCTGGTCGATCGATTTGACGTGAATCTTGAGCCGTTCGAGATGCTCGGCCGCCATCTGCCGCGCCCTGGCGTGGTCCACCAGCGTCAGCGGCCCGAACTTCGTCCCCGGCTCGCGCCCCAGATAGATGTTCTCGTAGATCGGCATGTTCCCGGCCAGCGCGAAGTCCTGGTACACCATCTCGATGCCGAGCTTCTGCGCGTCCTTGGGGCTCGAGAATTTCACCGGCTGGCCGTTGAAGATCAGCTCGCCCTCGCTCGGCACGAACAGGCCTGAGAGGATCTTCATCAGCGTCGACTTGCCGGCGCCATTGTCGCCGACCACGCCGAGCACTTCGCCCGGCGCGACGTGAAAATTCACGTCCCGCAGCGCGGTGATCGCGCCGAAGAATTTCGAGATTCCCCTCGCCTCGAGCAGCATTGCGCTCATCAGATTCGATCCCTCCCCAGGGTGACAAGCCGCCGATCCCCGTCCTCTTGCTGGAACGATTGGACCTTTCTAACTTGTCGATAGAATGTTTATTCTATTCCAGAATGAAGCGTCAAGAGGTAGGGTTGTCACAGCATGGCCAACACCACACGACAGAAGTTCATGGTCGAAACGACGCACAACTGCTGGATTTTCTCGGTTCATATTGCGTTCATCGGAGCGGCATTGTTGTGACCCAGGACGATATCGGTACCGCTCTCGACGACATCGCCCCGCGTGATTTCACCGCCCTGCGCACCCTCATCGGCGAGCGCGCCTCCACCCTGCCGCGCCGCCTGACCCAGGTCGCCACCTACGCCTTGCAGAACCCCGACGAGATCGCCTTCGGCACCGCCGCGTCCATCGCCGCCCATGCCGGCGTGCAGCCCTCGACGCTGGTTCGCTTCAGCCAGGCCCTTGGCTATCAAGGCTTTTCCGACCTGCAGGACGTCTTCCGCTCGCGCCTCCGAGACAAGGTCCCGAGCTATGACGAGCGGTTGAAACAACTCCGCGAGCATGGCCTCGCTGCGAGCAAGGCCGGCCTTCTGCTCGACGGCTTCGCCGAGGCCGCCGAGCGCTCCGTCGCCGACTTCCGCTCCAAGGCCGACCCCGCCGCCCTCGAGCGCGCCATCACCCTTCTGGCCGATGCCGAAACCATCTATCTCGTTGGTTTGCGTCGCTCTTTTCCGGTCACCAGCTACATGGCCTACGCCATGGGTAAGCTCGGCATCCGCCACATCCTGGTCGACGGCATCGCCGGCCTGGGCTCGGAACAGACCAACTTCATCTCCGACCGCGACACCATGCTGTCGGTGAGTTTTACGCCCTATTCGCAGGAAACCGTCAGCCTCACCAACGCCGCCAAAGCCCGCGGCGCCCGCGTCGTCTCCCTGACCGACTCCATCTTCTCCCCCATCGCCCCTAGTGCCGATGTCTGGCTCGAAGTCGTCGAAGCCAACTTCGAAGGCTTCCGCTCGATGGCCGCCACACTGGCGCTCGCCATGACGCTCACGGTTGCGGTGGCGGGGCGGAGATCGGAGAAGGGCTAGATCGCGCCCAACCACCAGCTGTCATCCCTGCGAAAGCAGGGACCCACCCGTCAGTTCGAGTGGAGTATGAGATAGGCCCCTGCTTTCGCAGGGGTGACACCGAGTATGTTGATGCTCTTGAGGACCTCATGGTGAGCTTGTCGAACCACGAGGTTCGGGCTCACCAAGCCTACTTCTTCTGCGGATACGCGCTCGGCCCGCCGCCGCCACCACCAAACACCGACTGCTCATAGTCCAGCGTCGCACCGGTCATCGGGAACGACTCGTCGCTGGCCAGGAACCCGATCACCCGCGCCACGTCGTCCGGCTTCAGCAGCCGCCCGAACGGCCGCGCCGCCTCCGCCGTCTCCAGCCAGTTGTCGGCTGCGTCGTGGTACTTCTTCAAGATCACATGCTCGCCCGGCGTATCCACCCACCCGAGCAGAATACCGTTGCAGCGGATCTGCAGCCGATTGACCGCATTGGCGACATTCTTGGTCAGCGTCTGCAGCGCGCCCTTGCTGGCCGAATAGGCGGCGAGCAGCGGCGAGCCCACATAGGCGTTGACCGAGAGGATGTTGACGATGGTGCCGCCACGCGCGTCGCGCTGCATCAGCTTGAGCGCATCCTGGGTCAGGAAGAACGGCGCCCGCACATTGATGGC
>DASWWF010000390.1:0-1657 GCA_036401035.1 Devosia sp. | reverse complement strand
GGGTCCATGTAGAAATGCTCGATCCAGCCCGGCGTTTCGGCGACGAAGCCGACGATGGCGCCATCGCGCAGCGCTACCGTGACCAGTTGCTCGGCCATCACCACGTCGCGGATATAGGCGAGGTCTTCCTCGACCGTGTGCAGTTCGGGCAGGAAAGTCAGCACTCGGCGCGACGCGGCGAACAGCCGGCCAATGGCTTCGGCATCCTCGGGGCGGGCGGGACGGATACTGATCATGCGGCTCTCCGAGCCAGGAGTTTGGGGCCGATGACGGTGGTCACCAGCCCGGCAAAGACGAAGAGGCTGCCGATGATCTCGATCGCCGAGATGGTCTCGCCCAGGAGCAGTGCTGCGCTGAGGATTCCGGCCACCGGAATGCAGAGCGCGAACGGCGCCACCTGGCTGGCCGGATAGAGGCTGAGAAGCCGCGCCCACATCGAAAAGCCGAACAGCGTCGCCCCATAGGCCATGAAGGCCACCGACCCGAAGCCGCGCCAACTGAACTGCGACAGCGAGGCGAGCACCACGTCCGGTCCGTCGAGCAGCAGCGACCCGGCCAGCAGCGGCAGCGGCGGCACTAGCGACGACCACACCACGAGCCCGAGCATGTCGACGCGTCCAGCCTTCTTGCTGGTGATGTTGCCAAAACCCCAGAACAAGGCGGCCCCGATGGTCAGCAGCAGCGGCAGCAGCGCTGCGCCATCCAGCCGCTCGATGGCGATGACGCCGATGCCCGCAAAGGCGATCATCGCGCCGAGCACCTGCGGCAGGTTCGGCCGCTCGCCGAAGACCAGGAAGGCCAGCAGCACGGTGAAGAACACCTGCAGCTGGATGACCAGCGAGGAGAGCCCGGCCGGCATGCCCAGCGCGATGGCGAGAAACAGCAGACCGAACTGGCCGACGCCGACGAAAAAGCCGTAGGCGACCAGCAAGCGCCAATCCATTGCCGGCCGGCGGATGAAGAACACCGCCGGCACCGCGGCGCAGAGATAGCGCAGCGCCGTCAGCAGCAGCGGCGGCGCGTCCTCCAGCCCATAGTGGATGGCGACAAAGCTGAGCCCGAGCACCAGGGCGATGGCGAGAGCAAGCAGGATGTGGCGTGGGCTCATTCGTGTGGGCTCCCGGCCCCTCAGTCCCTTCGCCCCTCAGGGGAGAAGGTGGCGCACAGCGCCGGATGAGGGGTGAAGCGGCCAAGCGAGCGCGATCTGCGCCGCTTCGCCCCTCACCCTACCCTCTCCCCTGAGGGGAGAGGGGACGCCCAGCCGGTGGGCGGGGCAAAGCAGCCCTACGCTGCCTGCTTGACCAGGTTGCGTGCCACCAGCGTTTCGAGGATCTGCACGGTGTTGAGCGCGGCGCCCTTGCGGAGATTGTCCGACACGACCCAGATGTTGAGGCCGTTCTCGATGGTCACATCCTCGCGGATGCGGCTCACATAGGTGTCGTATTCGCCCGCCGCTTCGACCGGGGTGGCGTAGCCGCCGGCTTCGCGCTTGTCGATCACCGACACGCCATCGGCTTCGCGCAGGATGTCGCGGGCCTCGTCGGGCGTGATCGGCTTTTCGAATTCGAGATTGATGGCTTCCGAGTGGCCCACGAACACCGGCACGCGCACGCAGGTCGCGGTCACCTTGATCTTGGGATCGAGGATCTTCTTGGTC
>DASWWF010000389.1:0-5905 GCA_036401035.1 Devosia sp. | reverse complement strand
GAAGATGGTGTCGTAGTCGGGCAGGGTGGCGGCATCGATATCGGGCAGTTGCGCGGCGAGGCGCTGCGGCGACATGCGGTCTGGCTCGGGGAACAGCATGTCGAAAATGATGGCGGAGGCGCCCAGCTCGGTCAGGCGGTCCACCAGTGTCGCCAGATGATCGCGGCTCCAGGGCCATTGGCCGAGGCTGGCGAGCGAGGCCTCATCGACATCGATGACGCGGACCGGTGGGTCGGTGGGGATCTCGCGTGGCTTCAATCGCTGGTAGAGATCGAAGGCGATCTCGCGCACCACCTCGACCGGAAATGGATCGGCTGCCCTCAGGCCCATCAGGGCGAGGACGATCAGCAGTCCGAACAGGCCAGGCAGCAGGCGACGTCTGAACATGCCGAAAGGTGTAGCGAAGTCAGACGTGTAAGGAAATCCGGCTTAGCTACTAAGGCTTAAGGCCGAAGTTGTTGTTGTTGGTCGGCGGGGTACGAGTGCCGCCAGCTGGTGTACCGCCGCCGTCATTGGGCGTGACCGCCGACGGGGGGCCACCCTCGGGGGTCGGCCGGTTGACGCAGCGTTCGGCGCCGTTGATGCGGAATTCGCGCAGCAGCGGATTCTGGCTCACCGCATAGGGGAAAAAGCCGCGGAAGGTGGCGCGGGCATCGCCGGTGATGACATCGAAATGGCCGATCAGGCGGGCCTCGGTGCTGTTGTATTCGGCGACGTCGCAGACTTCTTCGAGCAGCACGCAGGTGCCGCCGGTGGTGCAGACTTCGATGGCGCCGTGGTAGAGCATGGCCGCGGTGCCCTGGCCGGAGTTGCGCCAGTCGAAGGCAGTACCGCGCACGCCGATGGTGCCGGTGGGCGTCTTGATCAGGTAGCGGTCCTTGGGAGCGTTACCGGTAACGAAGCGAAATGTTCCGGCCAGCGTGTTGACGGCGAGCCGGCCTGCCGAACCGTCTTCGCGCAGCAAGTAGTCCTCGATGGTGAGGGACGAGCGCGGGCCGACGACGAGTTCGGTGTTGTCGGAAAACTTGATCTGGACCTGGCCCGAGGGGCCGGTCTTGACGACGTCGCCGATGAAAATGTCCGAGCCGACGACGAGCACCTGGGTGTCGTTGCCGCGCTTGGAGGAGGCATCGGGGTCGACGCCCCTGGCCGTACCGGTGGCGTCAGCAAGAGCGGCGCCGGGCGCCAGCAGCAGCAAGCTTGCAGCAAGACTCAGCACGAACTTTTGCATCTTCGTCACCTCGATGCGGCCTGACGGGTTGCGCCGCACGGACCGGTTCGCACTTCCAAGCTGAACACCTCCTGAACAATGCCTGCAGCGTTGATGAACAAAGCAAAACTCTGTGCTTGCGCGTCAGGCGGCGGATTGCCAGTCTTCGGCTCGAAGCGGGGGGAACGCGGCGCCAAACCGCGTCGCTTGAGTTCGGCTATTGGGGGGTGCCCATCGGAATGCTCGGTCTCTTCTTTCTTCTTTTGCTCGGCCTCGAGATCAAGCACTACGTCGCAGACTACTTCCTCCAGCCCGCATGGATGCTGGGCGGAAAGGGAGACTTTCGCCATCCGGGCGGCTATGCGCATGCCGGGGTGCATGCGGGGCTGACGGCCATTGTGCTCTTGGTGGCGGGGACGCCGCTGTTGCCACTGGCGGGGATCGTCCTGGCCGAGTTCGCGGTCCACTACCTCTTGGACTACTCGAAAATCCATTATTCGAAGGGCGTGCATGTCGATACGTCGCCGCGCCGCTTCTGGGCGCTGCACGGCATCGACCAGCTGACGCATCAGCTGACCTATGCGGCGATCATCTATGGGGCGATCGTGGCGAAGGGCCTCGCCTGACGGCTTACTTCTTGCGCTTGCCGGCCTTGGGCTCGTCCGGCTTCTGCACCAGTTGCTCGAGGATGCGATCGACCAGATCGAGGTCTTCGCGCTTGCCAGCGGCCTGCTGCTGCAGGTCGACCAGATAGGACGTGGTGTAGTAGAGCCGGCGCGCCAGCAGCGAGGCCACGTAGATGGCGATCTCGGGCTTGGAGGCCAAAAAGCCGATGGCGTCGTCGATGACGTAGGCCTTCACCTCCGACAGCGCCTTGACCGTGGCGCTGTAGGGCATGTCGAGCAGCACCGACATTTCGCCGAAGATCGAACCCGGCTCATCGATGTAGCTGACCTGCGTATCCTTGCGCAGCACTTCGACCTGGCCGTCGATGAGGACGAACAGCTTGCCGTCCTGGCCACCTTCGCCGATCAGCACCGATCCAGGCTTGAAGCTCTTGGCCTCGCGGCCTTGGCAGAAATCCAGAATGTCGGACATGTCCCTCGAGCCCCTACAACTCGCGCTGATTGTGCGCCATTGCGGCCTGCTTCGTCAAACATTGCGGCGGGCTGGTGGCGGCGGAAGCTGATTTATCTCAGGCGGTTGCGCCAGGGCCATGACAGTGTCGCGTCCAGTCCGTGCGGATATGAGAATTGCCGGGGGTGAAAATCAGGCGTTGCCGAAAGCGGCCGATTTTGCCAATCAGTTGCATTCCGCGAACGGCCCCTCCCGGCCGAACGCTTCCCGTCCGGGCGGAATAGCAGTGGTCACCTTAAAGGAAATCGCCAAGGCAGTCGGTGTTTCCACCGCGACGGTGTCGCGCGTGCTGAACTTCGACCAGTCGCTGTCGGTAGCGCCGCACAAGCGGCAGGCGATCATCGAGACCGCCGAGGCGATGAACTATGCGACGCCGCGGGCGCGCAATCGCGCCAACCAGCAGGGCCTCAACAAGGTGGCGCTGGTGCATTTCCTCAGGCCCGAGCAGGAGTTGATCGATCCCTATTATGTCGGGTTGCGGCTCGGCATCGAGAGCCGGTGCCAGGCGCTCAAGATCGAGACGGTAAAAGTTTATCACACCGACGCCATGCCGGACGCTGCGCTGCTGCAGAGCGCGTCGGGGGTGATCGCGATCGGCAGCCAGACTGCCGAGGATGTCGCCTGGCTGCAACGGCACGCCCGGCACGTGGTGTTCGCCGACTTCGTGCCGCCGACCGACGAGTTCGACAGCGTCGCCAGCGATCTCAGCATGGCGATGCAGAAGCTGCTCTTCGCGCTCAGGGATCGCGGCTACCAGCGCATCGGCTTTGCGGGCTGGATCGAGGAGAACCAGGCGGACCCCTATGGCGAGGTGCGCTGCCGGGCCTATATCGACTGGACCAGGCAGAACGCCAGTTTCGATCCGCGCATCTGCGCCACCGACCAGGCGGTCGAGCGCAATACCGAGCAGACCGGCTATCGCCTCGCCATGCGGCTGATGCAGCAGGACACGCCGCCCGACGCGATCGTGACCTGCAACGACAATATCGCGGTGGGCGCCTACCGGGCCATCCACGAGCTGGGACTCGCCATTCCGGACGATGTGGCGGTGGCGAGTTTCAACGATATTTCGGTGGCGCAATTTCTCAATCCGCCGCTCTCGACCATCCATCTGCCCTCCGAAGAGATCGGCGAGACAGCCATCGAACTGCTGCTCGAGCGCGTCGCCGGACGCGAGCTTTCCAAGCGTATCACCTTGGCATCGCAGGTGATTTGGCGCGGCAGCACGCGTCCTTTGCCGGCTGCGCAAAACGCGAGATAAATATTTACTGAAAATATTGCGCCCATGGGTTCCTGCCGCTAACACTATGTGGACGAGGCAGGGAGGAACCGCCTCGCACATGGGAGGACTTTTCATGAATCGCATCGCATCGCGGTGGCGCCACGCTCTGGGTATGGCCGTCGCCGGCATCTCCATGCTTTCGGTTTCCGCGGCCATGGCCGCCGAAGTGACCGTCTGGTGCTGGGACCCGAACTTCAACGGCGCCACGATGAAGGAAGCCGCAGCGCGCTACACCGCCGCGCATCCGGACGTGACCTTCAACATCGTCGATTTCGCCAAGGCCGATCTCGAGCAGAAGCTGCAGGCGCAGCTCGCTTCGGGCACCACCGACGGCCTGCCGGACATCGTGCTGATCGAAGATTACGGCGCACAGAAGTACCTGCAGTCGTTCCCGGGCGCCTTCGAGCCGCTGAATGCGGCGGTCGATTACTCGGGCTTTGCGCCCTACAAGGTCGAGCTCGCCACGGTGAACGGCCAGACTTACTCGCTGCCCTTCGACTCGGGCGTGACCGGCCTCTTCTACCGCTCTGACTATCTGGGCGAGGCGGGCTACAAGGCCGAGGACCTGCAGGACATCACCTGGGAACAGCTCATCGACATCGGCAAGGCGGTCAAGGAAAAGACCGGCCATCCGCTGCTCGGCGTCGACATCAATGACGCGGGCACCATCCGCATCATGCTGCAGTCGGCCGGCAAGTGGTACTTCACGCCCGACGGGCAGGCGGACATCGCCGGCAGCCCGACCTTCAAGGCGGCGCTCGAAACCTATGCCAAGCTGCTGCAGACCCCCGAAATCTACAAGCCCGTCGCTGGCTGGAACGAATATACGGGCGCGTTCGTGTCGGGTGAAACCGCCGCCGTCTATACCGGCGTGTGGATGACCGCGACGATCAAGGCCGCCAACCAGTCGGGCAAGTGGGGCGTGGCGCCGATCCCGAAGCTCTCGGGCGTCGAAGGCGCAACGCATGCGTCGAACCTGGGTGGTTCGAGCTGGTACGTGCTCTCCTCGTCGGCCGAAAAGGCCGAGGCCGTCGACTTCCTCGCCACCGTCTGGGGCAAGGACGTGGACTTCTACCAGAAGATCCTGGTCGACCAGGGTGCGCTGGGCTCGCTGCTCGCGGCTCGTGAAGGCGAGGCCTACAAGTCCAGCGACGAGTATTTCGGTGGTCAGGCCGTGTGGCAGAACTTCTCGGACTGGCTCGCCGCCATTCCGGGCGTGAACTACGGCATCTTCACCAACGAAGTGGACGCCGCCATCAACGCGCAGCTGCCGGCCCTGCAGAAGGGCGGCTCGGTCGACGAGGCCATTGCGGCCATCGACGCCCAGGTCAAGCAGCAGATCCAGTAAAGAACCTCCCTGGGGACGGAGCGCGTCCGTCCCCTACCTCGGCGCGCGCCGATCCTCAGGCGCGCGCTCCTTTGGGCAGTATCGGGCGGGGCTTTCGGTGGCACAGGCAAAACTCGGCCGCAGCGAGCAGATCAATGGCTGGCTCTTCGTCATGCCGGCGCTGGTGCTCCTCGGCGTCTTCATGATCTATCCGATCATCTGGTCGCTCTGGATGAGTTTCCAGACCGGCCGCGGGATGAACTTCAGCTTCGGCGGCTTCGCCAACATCGTGCGCCTGACGCAGGATCCGATCTTCCTGCGCGCGCTCGGCAATACGTTCACGTTCCTGGTCATCCAGGTGCCGATCATGCTGGTGCTGGCGCTGCTGTTCGCGGCGGCGCTCAACGACAGCAAGCTCTGGGGCCGAGGCTTTTTCCGCACGGCGATCTTTCTGCCCTGCGTCACCTCGCTCGTGGCCTATTCGATCCTCTTCAAGTCGATGTTCTCGAACGCCGGGATCATCAACAATTTCCTCCTCGGCGCCGGCATCATCGGCGAGCCGATCCCGTGGCTGGGCGACCCGTTCTGGGCCAAGGTGGTGATCATTTCGGCCATCACCTGGCGGTGGACCGGCTACAACATGATCTTCTATCTGGCGGCGATGCAGAACATCGACCGCTCGATCTATGAGGCCGCCAGGATCGATGGCGTCCCCGCCTGGGCGCGGTTCTGGTACATCACCGTGCCGATGCTCAAGCCGGTGATCCTCTTCACCTCGGTGATCTCGACCATCGGCACGCTGCAGCTCTTCGACGAGGTCAACACCATTACGCTGGGTGGCCCGTCGGACGCGACGCTGACGCTCTCGGTCTACATCTACAACCTGACCTTCAAGTTCATGCCGAGCTTCGGCTATGCCTCGACCGTCTCCTACGTGATCGTGGTGCTG
>DASWWF010000388.1:0-5733 GCA_036401035.1 Devosia sp. | reverse complement strand
ATGGCGCATCGCAGGCAGAAATCATCGCGGCGGCGACCCTCGTCGCGCCGACCCGGCGTTTTCACACGGCCATAGAACGAAGCGGCGCCCATGAGGCCAGCTTCGCTCGCGAAACCGACCTCGTGCTCTGGGGCGACCAGCACAGGGCCGACCAGCGCCGCCCGACGCTCGATCTCGCCGGCCTGCAGGCGGCATCCGAGGCTGCCTGCGATTGATGCGGCCTGAGACCCGTGCCTGGACGGCGTCCACTTCGGGCCAGAAGGCGGACATCCACGCATCGCGCCTACAACCCACGCCAGCGCCCTCCGTTTCCGGAGGCGCTGGTGTCATGCCCGCCGGGGCGGAGGTCAGGAGCGGTCGGACACAAACGCGGCACTTGTCCGAATGTCCGGGGGGAGGCGCGAATAGGTGCTAGGACTGTGTCGGCGCGGCCGAGACGTCGTTGCCATCCGGGGATGGCTTTCGCCTAGCGAGCCTCCGGTACGGAGGGCCCAGTGATGGATGCCCACGATCGGTTCGCTGCCAGTTCTGCCCTCAGTTTGATGCTGGCAGTCATCGCCACGTCTGAAACGCCTTTGTTGCTTCTCTCGGGTGACCTCGAGGTCGTGGCCGTCAGCCGGTCGTTCTGCGTCGCCTTCGGCCTCGATTCCGCAGCCGTTCAGGGTCGATCGGTGCTGGAGATGGGTGAGGGGGAATGGAATCTGCCCCAGTTAGGCTCGCTCCTTGCGGCCACGGCCTCCGGAGCTACGGAAGTTCGCGCCTATGAACTCGATTTCCGCCAGCCGAACCGCGACGTCCGTCACCTCGTCCTCAATGCCCATCGGCTCGATTATGACGACAAGGATCGCGTGCGGCTGTTGCTCGCCGTCGCAGACGTCACGACGGCGCGCGCCAATGAGAAGCTCAAGGACGACCTGATCCGGGACAAAGCGGTGCTGCTTCGGGAGGTTCAACACCGTATCGCCAATAGCCTGCAGATCATCGCCAGTGTGCTGCTGCAAAGCGCCAGGCGGGTGCAGTCCGAAGAAACGCGTGGACATCTCAAGGATGCACATAGCCGCGTAATGTCGATCGCATCGGTCCAGCGGCAACTCGCCCAGTCGGCAGAAGGCGACGTTCTGCTGCAGCCCTACCTGACTCAGCTGTGCGCTAGCCTCGGGGCGTCGATGATCGAAGACCCCACCAGACTATCCATCCAGGTCGCTGTTGATGATTGCCTTGTCGACTCGGAGAAATCGATCAGCCTGGGCTTGATTGTCACCGAGCTGGTCATCAACGCACTCAAGCACGCCTTCCCCGACGGTCGAGATGGCAAGATAACCGTCCGGTACCATGCCCGAGGTCCGAATTGGACCCTGTCCGTCAGCGATAACGGCGTGGGCATGTCGGCAGACGTCAACGTGGCCAAGCCCGGCCTTGGCACAAGCATAGTGGAGGCGCTGGCCAGCCAGCTGGAGGCCGAAGTGCGTCTCGGCAACGCTGCTCCTGGCACGACTGTCGAGATTGTTCACAAGCGATTGGCTGTCGTTCACGACGCCCCCGCACAGGCCGTCTGATCCCCATGATCACTCAAAGCGTGATGCAACCTAGCCTCCAAGCCACGGTTGTCGAGTGCCAAGGGGGGCGACATGTCAGATGTTAAGGCCGCAGTACTGGTCGTAGAAGACGAGGCGCTGATCCGCATGGCTGCAGTCGACCTGATCGAGGGCGCCGGTTACGAAGCGGTGGAGGCGTCGAACGCCGACGAGGCCATTCGCATCCTCGAACTGCGGACCGACATTCGAGTGGTCTTCACCGATGTGGACATGCCCGGCACCATGGATGGTCTCAAGCTGGCCCATTTCGTTCGCGATCGTTGGCCGCCCATTCGGATCGTGGTGGCGTCGGGGATGCAGATCCTCGCCGAAAGCCAGCTGCCGCCGGGATCGCGCTTCTTCAGAAAGCCGTACGACGACAATTCCATCATCTCCGCGCTCAGCGAACTGCTGGACGCGGCATCGTGAGCCGCACGTGGATCGGTTCGCCCGTCACATGCAACTCACCATCACCGTAGGAGAAACGCCATGATGCTTCCCAAGGGCACGACGGTCGCGGTAGCGGACGGCGAAAAGCTCAATCTCTTCCGCAATGCCGGCGACGAAGCCGGCCTCAAACTGACAGCCGCCGAGCATTCCGACGTCAGCACCGACTCCAAGGGCAGCGGTTCGCGCCAGAACAGTTCAGGCAATCCCGATGACAGCCAGGCCAGCGAAGACGGCTTTTCGGCGGGCATCGTCGAGCTCCTGAACAAGGACGTTCTGGAAGGCAAGATCGACAACCTGATCATCGTCGCTGCGCCACGGGCGCTCGGAGAGATGCGCAAGCACTACCACAAGGCCCTTACCGCCAAACTCCTCGGCGAAATCGCCAAGGACCTGACCGGCCATTCAATCGCCGACGTCGAAACGGCCATCCGGGCCGCCTGACCGGGACGCCACCGTCCCTAGTCCGCCACCCGCACCACCACGCTGCCGCGCTTGTGGCCGCCGTCGACGATGCGGTGGGCTTCGACGATCTGCTCGAACGGCAGCACGGTCTGGATCACCGGCTTGAGCTTTCCCGCCGCCGCGAGCCCCACCAGCTCGGAATAGGCGGCGACGTTGACCGCTTCGCTGTCGTCGGGTCCGGAGGCGACAACGGCTTTCTGCCAGGTTGTGGCGATCATCTGGAACAGGTCGCCGATCACCATCAGGACCTTTCCGCCCGGCGCCAGCAGGTGCTTGACCCGCCCGTAGGGGGCGTTGCCGTGGGTGTCCATGATGATGTCGTAGGTGTGGCCGCTGCGGGTGAAGTCCTCGACGTCGTAGGCGAAGACATGATCGGCGCCCAGCGACTTGACCAGCTCGGCATTGCCCGAACTGCAGACGCCGGTGACTTCCGCACCGGCCAGTTTGGCCAGTTGCACGGCCTGCACGCCGACCGCGCCCGAGGCGCCATTGATCAGCACGCGGTGGCCGGCCTTGAGACCACCGGCCTTGAAGAACCAGCGGGCGGTGGAGCCGCCGAACAGCACGGCGAGCGCGGTCTCATCGCTCAATCCCTCCGGGATCGGCACCAGCGCGTCCGCTTCGGTAAAGAGGGCGTATTCGGCATGCAGCCCGAACTTGAAGCCGTGCGATCCGACGACGCGGTCGCCGGGCTTGAACCTGGTGACTGCTTCGCCGACGGCCTCGACCACGCCGGCGGCCTCGAAGCCGGCGATCTTCTGCTTGGGGCCGGACCAGCCCATCGACAGGCGGACCAGCAGCGACATGCCGCGCGGCACGTTGAGGCCGCGAATGCGGGCATCGCCGGAATTGACGGTGGTGGCGGTGATCCGCACCAGAATGTCACCCGCCCCGGGCACCGGCTTGGGCACCTCGCGGATCTCGATGACCTCCGGCGGTCCGTACCGATCGATGACTGCGGCTCTCATGCCCATCTCCCCTGACGCTGTTGGCAGGTGATATGGTGCACTAACACACCTCTTCAAGAGGCATGTGTCAGGCGGCGGGCGCCAGTTTGCGCTGCCGTTCGCCCAGCATCACCACCGCCACGCCGCTCACCACCACCAGCACGATGCCGGTGATCGCCAGCGTATTGGGGAACTGCTGGAACACGACCAGCCCGGAAATCACGGCCCAGAAGGTGAAGAAGTAATAGAACGGCGCCACCATCGCGGTCTGCCCCACGCGGTAGCTCATGAAGATGAAGAAGTGCCCGAAGATCAGGAACAGCCCGGCGCCCGCGAGGAGCAGCAGGTGTCGGCCCTCGGGCATGATCCAGGTCTCGCTGACCAGGTGCGCCGCGCCGGCGCCGGCCAGCACCACGATCACCGCCGACATGGCGACGATCATGCCCGGCACTTCGGCGCCCACCTTGCGGCCGGTAATGTCACGGGCGGCGCAGAATACCGCATTGCCCAGCGCCAGCAGCGCGTAGGGCGAAAAGCCCTGCATGGTCGGCTGCGCCACCATCAGCGCGCCGATGAACCCCAGCCCGATCAGCGCCATGCGGACCCCGCCGATCTTTTCGCGGAAGAGGATCGAGGCGCCGATGATGATCAGCAGCGGGGTGATCTGACCGAGCGCCGTTGCATCGGCGATGGGCATGTTGGCCAAGGCCACCACATACATCAGGATCGCCACCATCTCGAGCAGGTTGCGGCCCAGCACCCAGGGCGAGAACAGCTGGCCGAGATTCTTGCCGTAGCCGAGCAGCAAGAGCAGGGGGAAGCCCCAGAGCGAGGCCATGCAGCCGCGCAGGAACAGCACCTCATAGGGCGGCAGCCCGTCGGTCGCCAGCTTCATCATCGTGTCGTTGATCAGGTAGGACCCGGTGGCGATGACCATGAACAATGGTCCGCGGAACGGATGATGGGCGGCGCTCACGGAAAATTCCTCGCAAACCAGAAAGAAAGAGCCGGCTTCCCGACCGGCTCTCTCTGGCTACATCCCTTCGGGGCCGCGCGATATGGCCGCGAGGCCGGTCCGCACAACTTCGACGAGCCCGAGCGGCACCATCAGGGAAATGAAGCTGTCGATCTTGCTCGGCTTGCCGGTCACCTCGAAGACGAAGCTTTCGGTGGTGGCATCGACGATCTGGGCGCGGAAGGCGTCGGCGAGGCGCAGGGCCTCGGCCCGCGGTTCGCCCGAGCCGGCGACCTTGATCAGCGCCAGCTCGCGCTCCAGCGACTTGCCTTCGGCGGTGAGGTCGTGGACCCGGTGCACCGGCACCAGCCGCTCGAGCTGCAGCTTGATCTGGCTGAGCACTTTGGGCGTGGCCACCGTCACCACGGTGATGCGCGACAGGCCCTTTTCGTGCTCGGTCTCGGAGACCGTGAGGCTGTCGATATTATAGCCCCGGGCCGAGAACAGGCCGACGACGCGGGCGAGGATGCCCGGCTCGTTGTCGACCAGCACGGTGAGCGTATGCCGCTCGGGCGTCTGCGATTCCGGTGCGAGGAAATAGGCCGACCCGCTCGGCTGCAAATGTGCGTTCATTCTCTGTCTCCTCAGACCAGCTGCCGACCCTTGGCGTCGATCACGGCGCCGATATCGTCGGCGAAATCGGGCAGGATCATCTCGTTATGCGGCTTGCCCGACGGGATCATCGGCAGGCAGTTCTCGTGCTTTTCGACGAGGCAGTCGAACAGCACCGGGCCGTCGTAATCGAGCATCTCGGCGATCGCCGCGTCGAGCTTGGCCGGATCGTCGCACTTGATGCCCTTGGCGCCATAGGCTTCCGCGAGCTTCACAAAATCCGGCAGGCTCTCGCTGTAGCTATGCGCGTAGCGGCCGCCATGCAGCAGGTCCTGCCACTGGCGGACCATGCCCATGCGCTCGTTGTTGAGAATGAAGATCTTGATCGGCAGCCGGTACTGGATGGCGGTCGAGAGCTCCTGCATGGTCATCTGCACGCTGGCTTCCCCGGCAATGTCGATCACCAGCGCATCGGGATGGGCCACCTGCACGCCGACCGCGGCCGGCAGGCCGTAGCCCATGGTGCCCAGGCCACCCGAGGTCATCCAGCGGTTGGGCTGCTCGAAGTGGAAATGCTGGGCCGCCCACATCTGGTGCTGGCCGACTTCGGTGGTGATGTAGACGTCGCGGCCCCTGGTCGCCTCGTAGAGCCGCTTGATGGCGTGCTGCGGCTTGATGGTGGTGTCGGAGTTCTTGAAGCCCAGCGAGTTCTTCTTGCGCCAGCCGTTGATCT
>DASWWF010000387.1:0-5109 GCA_036401035.1 Devosia sp. | reverse complement strand
GCGCTCCCTGGTCACCGCGACGATGAAGATGGTCGAGCCGTACATCAGCAGCAGGTCACCCGGATCGAGCACGCCGACGCTCAGCGCCTCGGCCCCGGCATCGATGGTACCGGCCGTCACCGGCGTGCCTTCGGCGAGGCCGGTTTCGGCCGCGGCGCGCGCGGTGACGTGGCCGGCGATGTCGGTGGTCCAGACGAGGCGCGGCAGGCGCTCGATGTCGATGATGGCGTCGGTGAGTTCGGTGCTCCAGCGCTGCTCGTCGACCATGTAGAGCGGAGCGAAATTGGCGGCGGTATAGTGGTCGATGACATGCTCGCCGGTCAGCCGCTCGACGATATAGGTCGAGGACGTCACGATCTTGGCGGTGCGCGCGAACAGCTCGGGCCGGTGGCGGCGCAGCCAGAGGATTTTGGGGCCCACCGACTGGCTGGTGAGGGTCGCGCCGCAGCGGTCGAGCAGGCGGCTCTCGCCGATTGTCCCGGTCAGTTCGGCGATCTCGGCGGCGGCTCGGGTATCGACGCCATAGAGGACGCCGTTCATCAGCGGTTCGCCGTCGGCATCCACCGGTAGCATGCAGGGACCGATAGCGCTCGCCGCCACCGCCTTGACGTCGCGCGGGTCGATGCCGCTCTGGGCGATCAGCGCTTTCGAGAGGAAGCAGAAATCGCCCCACCAGTCCTCACGCGGCCGGTGTTCGGCCCAGCCGGGCTGGGGCACCAGCATCTTGTGCGGGCGGGCCGCGCTCGCCACGATCCGGCCCTCGACATCGGTCAGCACGCCCTTGCTTTCGAAGGTGCCGATGTCGATGCCGAGATAGTAGCTCACTTGGCGCGGACCTCGCGGACGATGCGCATGAAGTCGGCGGCGCGGTCGGGATCGACGGCGTTCCAGGTGTGGCCGTCGACCTTGAGCGACGAGCCGACGATACAGCCGTCGGCGACGCGCAGCACCTCGGCCACGCTGGCGTGCTTGACGCCGGTATTGGCGAGCACCGGTGTATCGGGCAGCACGGCCTTGACGGCTTCGAGATCGGCCATTTTCGCCGCCTCGCCGGTGATGGCGCCGGACACGAGGATGGCGTCGGGGATCGACGAGAACACGGCGCTGCGCGCCCGGTCGGGCAGGCTGCGTCCATCGAGCGAATGAGCGAACTCGGCCGAGACATTGTAGAGCAGCGGCAGGTCGCTGCGATGCAGGCGATCGCGGTAGCGCATGGCCTTGCCGGCATCGGGCGTCCACGGCCCCATATCCGACGCATAGGTGCCGGTGAGGATTTCGCGCACGAAGCTGGCGCCGGTGGCGGCGGCGAGCGCGATGGACGATATCAGGTCCCAGAGCACATTGACGCCGAAGGGCACTTCGATCTCGTCGCGCAGCTTGCCGATGACAAAGGCCATGGTAGCAGTCGAGGCGGTGTCCACCGCGAACTCATAGGGCCGGTCGTTCTCGTTGCCGAACATCACGGCATCGAAGCCGGCCGCCTGCAGCGCTCGGAGGTCCTTGCGGGCGCCTTCGACGATGCCGTCGATGCCGGCCTCGGCATCATAGAGCGGGGCGCCGGGCAGGGCGCCGAGGTGCACCATGGCGATGACCGGCTTGCCGGTGCCGAAGACGCGGCGGAACTTGTCGGTCACGTCAGCTTGCCCGCATCGAGCGCCGCGATGATCCAGTCGCGGTATTTCTGGTCCTTGTCGGGGATCTCGGGGATCACCTTGCTGGCGTGCTCCATGAAGAAGCGATAGTCGCGGCCCATGGCCTCGCCGCGGCCGGTATGCATGTCGATGGCGATGTCCGGGATTTCCGGCAGCGTCTCGCCCAGCGTCACCGACTGCTTGGCCCAGTTGACCATGTCGTCGGTGGTGCGGTCCTTCAGGCCCGACGCCATCACCCGCACGGCGTGGGCGGCAAAGAGGAAGCGGTCGTGCATCGGGCGCTGGTAGCGCTTGTGCTGCTGGTAGAGGGTCTCGACCAGCACCGGGGCGTTGAGATTGCCGGCGCCGACATCCTCCACGGCGATCACGCAGAGGCGTGACCACAGCATTTCCTCCATCTCGGGACTGGTGACGTACATCTCCCAGGCGACGAGCAGGGCGTTGTCGACCATGCCGCGGCGGATGGATTTCTGCAGCGCCGAGATGATCTCGTCGGCGGGGAAACCGTTCTCGGTGGTGGTGCGCTGCCAGGGGTCGGGCGCCTGCTTGACCTTGACCATGGTCACGCCCCCGCGGCCCAGTTGGCGATATTGGTCCAGAGCGGCGCATAGCCGGTCCAGTCGCAGAAGGCGGGTGGCGCCCAGTGCGGGCCGCAGTCCGAAGTGAAGGCCACCGAGCGGCCCTTGCCGAACTCGCCGACGGCGATCAGCGGGTCGCCGCCGACGCGCACCAGCACGTCGGAATCGGGCTTGCCGATCACCTTGTTGTAGCCGAGCAGCGCCGGCCAATCGTCGCCCAATCCGGTGAGGATCGGGTGACCCGGATCGCCAACCTTGGGCACAACACCCTGCGGGGATTCCACGCGGTCGTCATTGCTTTCCATCAGCACGGGCAGGGCCTCTTCCACCGCGGTGCCGGCGTATTTGGCCTTGCCGTCGATGCCCTGGAAGGTCATGTAGCCGCCGATCATGACGAGGCCACCGCCGTTCCTGACGTAGTCGCGGATGGCGACGAGGCGGTTCGGCAGAGAGATGGAGCGCACGAAGGTGTCGGGGTGCAGCAGCAGCGTGTTGGCGCCGATGTCGGAGAGCATCACCACGTCATAGGCGGCGAGGGCCTCGGCGGTCTGCGGAAAGTCGCGGGCGGCGACATGGGAGGGCTGGAAGTCGACGGTCCAGCCGCTGCCTTCGAGTGCGGCGCGCAGCCAGCGCACGCCCTCGTTGTATTCGGTGGTGGTGAAGCTGTCGAAACCCTTCTGGTGGATCGAATGCGTCGTCCACGACTCGCCCGCGATCAAGACGCGCTTAGCCATCAAAAACCTCCTTTGCGTGGCGAGGCCACGGAATCCCGTTCGATCAACTGCACCGGCAGCATGGTGAGCATCGGCGGCTGCTTGCCGCTGAGCAGTGAAAACAGCGCCTGGAACCCCTGCCGGCCGAGGGCCTCGATCGGCTGGCGGATGGCCGTCAGCGGCGGGTTGAACAGCTCGGTCAGCGGCATGTCGTCGAAACCCACCACCGACATCTGGTTGGGCACCGACACATCGGCCTGTTTCAGGCCCTGCATGATGCCGATGATGATGTAGTCGCTGGAGCCGAAAATGGCGGTCGGCGGCGTGCGGGTCTTCAAGAACTCCAGCGTCGCCTTGCGCGAAAAGTCCGGGGCGAAGCTACCGCCGGCGAGATGCTCGGGACGAACCTTGAGGCCGGCCTCTTTCATCGCTCGCAGATAGCCGGCGCGGCGCTGTTCGACAGAATATAGACCGCCCGGTCCACCGATATAGCCGATCTTCTCGTGGCCGGCATCGATGAGGTAGCGCGTGGCCTTGTAGGCGCCGATCTCGTTTTCGACGAAGACGCGCGGCACGGCGACGCCGGGAATGTCCTCGTCGATCAGCACGACGTTCTTGCGCCGGCCGATCAGGGCGGCCAGCGTGCCGTCGTCGGCGGTGTTGGTCATCATGATGAGGCCATCGACATGGCGGTCGTGCAGCCGGTTGAGCGAGGCAATTTCGCGCTGCCGGTCGGAGCGGGTCGAGGACATGAAGATGGTGTAGCCGTGGCGGTCGGCCTCGTCTTCCACTGCAGACGCGAGTTCGGCGAAGAAGGGCTCGCGGATCTCCGGGGTCACCAGGCCAATGGCCTCGGTGCGGCCGGTGGAGAGGCGGCGGGCCAGCAGATTGGGGCGGTAGTCGAGCTTGGCGATGGCCGCGTCGATGCGCGCGGCGGTGGAGGCGGGCAGCTCGATGCGATTGTTGATGTAGCGGGACACGGTGGTGGGTGACACGTTCGCGTCCAGTGCCACGTCATGTATCGTCGCCATGCCTTTCCCCCATTCGACGGTGCAAACTAAAAGCGGAATTCGATCTAGTAAAGCGGTTTCGTAAAGCGGTTGCGTAACTCACCAGACCACTGCATGCGTCTGGCCGGTCTGGACATTGACGAAGCCATCCGGCGCCAGCGGCGAGGGCGCGACCAGCACCCAGCGCCAGGGCGCGCAGGTCAGCGTGGCGAAGGCCAGCCGCTCCGGAAAGCCGGGCCACCAGCGCGGCGAGAAGGTGGGCTCATACATCCACTCGACCTTGGCACCCTCGGCGTAGAGCGCCTGCATCTCTGCGTCGAGTTCGGCGGCCGGGCGGGCGGTCATGAGGCCGCCGACTTCGTAGCGGACGGTGGCGACGAGCTGTCCCTCGCGGACCAACGCCCAGCCGCCCTGGATGTCGTTGAGTGCATTGACGGCCTGGGCCATGGCGGCGTCGGACGAACCGGTGACCCAGATATTGTGCTTGTCGTGGCCGAGCGAACTGGCCAGCGCCGTTTCCGGGGTCTTCGGGCCGGTGCCGAGCCAGAACATCTTTGCGGTTTTGCCCTCGCCGGAGAAGCGGTCGACAATGGCGAACTTGGTGATGTTGCGGGCGCTGTCGCGCTGCACTTCGCCATCGGCCACGGGCAGCTCGGTGGTGATGAAGTCGTCGGCCCAATGGAAGGGACGGAGCAGGGCGGCCTGCGCCGTGTCGCGGCCGGGCGGCGCGGGAATGGCGAAGTCGGCGGCGGTCAGCTGGCGCTGGATATTGACGGTTCTGGTTGCCCAGTCCGGCCAGTCGATCTTCGGGAGCGGGCCGATATAGGTGGACTTCTCCGACACCTGTCGCCCGTCGGCCCAGACCTGCGCGATGGAGAGCTTTTCGACATCGTCGAGCAGCACCAGGTCGCCGTAGCGGCCGGGGGCGATGGACCCCACCCACGGCGTCAGGCGCATGTGCCGGGCCGGGTTGATGGTGACGAGCTGGATGGCGATTTCCGGCGTGAGGCCGTTCTCGATGGCGAGGCGGACATTGTAGTCGGTGGCACCGATCTTGAGCGTATCGCTGGCCGAGCGGTCGTCGGTGCAAAGTGCGACGTTCGACCAGTCGCTGAGCCCATCCTCGATGAGTGCCTTGATGATCTCGGGCAGCGAA
>DASWWF010000386.1:0-2868 GCA_036401035.1 Devosia sp. | reverse complement strand
CAAGGTGCTGCTGCCCAAGGCCTATGTGCGCCTCCTGCTCACCGGCGAGCATGTCGAGGACATGTCCGATGCCGCCGGCACGCTCTGGCTCGATGTCGGCAAGCGCGACTGGTCCGACGAACTGCTGGCCGTCACCGGCTTAACCCGCTCGCACATGCCGCGCCTCGTCGAAGGCTCGGCCCCCTCGGGCAATCTCAAGCCCGAACTCGCCGCCCGCTGGGGCATGACCGGCACGGTGGTGGTCGCCGGTGGCGCTGGCGACAACGCCGCCTCCGGCTGCGGCATCGGCGCCATCCGCCCGGGCGAGGGTTTCGTGTCGCTCGGCACATCCGGCGTGCTGTTCGTCTCCAACGAGCGCTTCAGCCCCAATACGGCGGGCGCCGTGCATGCCTTCTGCCACGCCATCCCCGATACCTGGCACCAGATGGGCGTCATCCTCTCGGCCACCGACAGCCTCAACTGGCTGGCCAAGATCACCGGGCAGGATGCCGCCAAGCTCTCGGGCCAGGTCGAGGCGTCGTTCACCGGCCCGGGCGAGGAAATCTTCCTGCCCTATCTCTCCGGCGAGCGCACCCCGCACAACAACGCCGCCGCCCGCGGCTCCTTCGTCGGGTTGAGCCATTCATCCGACCCCACCAAGCTCGCGCAGGCGGTGATGGAGGGCGTCACCTTTGCCTTCCGCGACTGCCAGCGCGTCCTCAACGATGCCGGGACCAGGATCGGCCGCCTGCTCGCCGTCGGCGGCGGCTCGCGGTCCGAGACCTGGCTGAAAATGATCGCCACCAATCTCGACGCGGAAATTTCGCTGCCCGAGGATGGCGATTTCGGTGGCGCGCTCGGCGCCGCCCGTCTCGGGCTCTGCGCCGCCGAAGGCGCCGATCCGGCCGAGATCATGACCATGCCCGGCATCAGGAAAGTCATCGGACCGGACGCTTCGCTCCGCTCCGCCTATGCCGACCAGTATGCGCGCTACCGCGCGCTCTACCCTGCCATCGAGGAGGCTCGCAGGTGACTGATTTCTTCAAGGGTATCAAGCCGGTCAAGTTCGAAGGACCGAACTCCACCAACCCGCTCGCCTATCGCTTCTACGACAAGGACGAGAAGGTGCTGGGCAAGCGCATGGAGGACCATATCCGGCCCGCCATCGCCTATTGGCACACCTTCGCCTGGGAAGGCGGCGACCCCTTCGGCGGCCGCACCTTCGACCGGCCCTGGTATGCCGGCAGCCCCATGGAGGGCGCCAAGCTCAAGGCCGACGTGGCCTTCGAACTCTTCGAACTGCTCGATGCGCCGTTCTTCTGCTTCCATGACGCCGACGTCGCCCCCGAGGGCGACTCGCTCAAGGAGAGCAACAAGAACCTCCGCACCATCACCGACATCTTCGCCAAGAAGATGCAGTCGAGCCGCACCAAGCTGCTCTGGGGCACGGCCAATCTGTTCTCCAACCGCCGCTACATGGCGGGCGCCGCCACCAATCCCGATCCCCAGGTCTTCGCCTATGCGGCCGGCCAGGTGAAGGAAATGCTGGAAATCACCCATGACCTGGGTGGCGCCAACTATGTGCTCTGGGGCGGCCGCGAGGGCTACGAGACCCTGCTCAACACCAGGATCAAGCAGGAGCAGGACCAGGCGGCCCGCTTCCTCTCGCTGGTGATCGAGCACGCCAGGAAGATCGGCTTCAAGGGCCAGCTGCTGATCGAGCCCAAGCCGCAGGAGCCGACCAAGCACCAGTACGACTACGACGTCGCCACGGTCTACGGCTTCCTCAAGACTTACGGGCTCGAAAAGGACGTGAAGGTCAATATCGAAGTCGGCCATGCCTTCCTAGCCGGCCACAGCTTCGAGCACGAGCTGGCGGTCGCCGGCGGCCTCGGCATTTTGGGCTCGGTCGATGCCAACCGCAACGACCTGCAGTCGGGCTGGGACACCGACCAGTTCCCCAACAATCCGGGCGAAATGGCGCTGGCCTTCTACCAGATCCTCAAGGCCGGCGGCCTGGGCAAGGGCGGCTTCAACTTCGACGCCAAGGTCCGCCGCCAGTCGATCGACCCGGCCGACCTGCTGCACGGCCATGTCGGCGGCCTCGACGTGCTGGCCCGCGGCCTCAAGGCCGCCGCCGCCATGATCGAGGACGGCACCTTCGACAAGGCGCAGGACGAGCGCTATGCCGGCTGGAAGGAAAAGGGCGCTGCCGCCATGCTCAAGGGCGATCGCTCCCTCGCCGACATCGCCGACTGGGTCCACGCCGAGAACATCAACCCGCAGCCGAAATCCGGCCAGCAGGAATATCTCGAAAATCTGGTCAACCGGTTCGTTTGAGCCGACATTTGGGCGAGGGCACTGCTCTCGCCCACTACTCGGTGTCATCCCTGCGAAAGCAGGGACCCATCTCTCCTCCACTCAGGCTGACAAGTGGGTCCCTGCTTTCGCAGGGATGACAGCCGGTGGGTGCGGATAGCCCAGCGAAAGCCTACCAAGAGAAGACGCATGCCCCAGATCACCAACCCGATCCTGCCCGGCTTCAATCCGGATCCGTCCATCCTACGGGTCGGCGAGGATTACTACATCGCCACCTCCACCTTCGAGTGGTTCCCGGGCGTGCAGATCCATCATTCGAAAGACCTGGCGAACTGGGACCTGGTGAGCCGCCCGCTGAACCGGAAGGCGCAGCTTGATATGCGCGGCGATCCGGACAGCTGCGGCGTCTGGGCGCCCTGCCTCAGCCACGACGGCGAGAAATTCTGGCTGGTCTATACCGACGTCAAGCGCAAGGACGGCTCGTTCAAGGACGCGCACAATTACATCGTCACGGCCCAGAGCATCGAAGGCCCGTGGTCGGACCCGATCTACATCAACTCGTCGGGCTTC
>DASWWF010000385.1:0-2696 GCA_036401035.1 Devosia sp. | reverse complement strand
GCACCTCGATCATTCTCTCGGGCATCCTGATCACCCAGGCGCCCCGCGTCGTCGCCGCCTATGCCCGGCTGGGCATGGTGGTGCGCTTCAAGATCATGAAAAAGGAATGGGCGACACTGGTGCTGGAAAAGCTCTAGCGCTCACCTGGGAAGGCCTGATGGACGCCGATCTGGACTTCAGCTTCACCACCACCATCATCTACTGGCGCGGACCGGCGCCCTTCTTCTTCGCGCCACTGCCGCCTGCGGAGGCAGAGCGGGTGCGCGAGATGGCGAAGTTCGTGACCTATGGCTGGGGGATGATCCCGGTGGAGGCGACGATCAACGGGGTGATGTTCTCCACCGCGATGTTTCGAAAGAACGACACCTACTACCTGCCGCTCAAGGATGTGGTGCGGAGGGCGGCCGGGGTGACGGCTGACGATGTGGTTGAGGTTGAGATGCGGGTGGTGCCGGCGGGGCGGTAGGCCGGGTCTCGGCCCGCTGCCCGGCGCCTGCTGGCGCCAAAACAAAATCCCCGGGCGTTGGCGACCGGGGATTCGTTCAGTCCTTGCATGGGACGTTCGCGCTTTGCAGCGCGTCGAAGGTCAGTTGGGGCGCTTGGTGATGGCGCCGATCAGCTGATGCTGGAAGCGATAGTTCACCTGGCGGGTCGCTTCGCGGCTCCGCGCTTCGATCACGGAACCCAGGGCCTTACGGAAGTCGTTCTTGCTCTCGGGCATCGTAGTCTCCTTCAGTCGCTTCTAGTCCGGCGCCCTCGAGCGCCACGTGCATCAGATAGTGCGAGCCAACACATTGAGTTAGGGCCCATTTGTCAGGTCAGCCATTCGTTTCGTGCAACCCGGCTTAACGGGCGGTGAATCGCGGAACTGGCCGATCCGATGGCGCGCTTATGCCCAGATGCGCATGAACCCCGTGTGAACGGGCGATATTTAGCCAGACTAATATTGGGGCAGCCGGGTCGCTCTGCTAGGCTCGCGCCACAAAGCGGCACTTTCCGAGGCACATCCACCCATGAGCGACAGCGTCTTCGCCCCGACCGTCTACCAAAGCTTCGACATCAAGACCGACAAGAAGACCGTGGCGCCGCGCCTCAAGGCGCTACGGGCGGCGATCGCCGATGCCGGACTCGATGCGTTCCTGGTGCCACGGGCCGACGCGCATCGCGGCGAGTCGGTGCCACCTGGCGAGGCGCGGCTGGCCTATGTGACGAGTTTCACCGGCTCGGCCGGCATCGCGGCGATCGGGCTCAAGAAGGCCGCGCTCTTCGTCGACAGCCGCTACACGCTGCAGGCGCCCGCCGAGACCAATACCAGCCAGATCAAGGTCGTCGAATATCTGCAGTCGGGCCTGCCGGCGGCGATCGGCGACCTGGTGCCCAAGGGCGGCCGCATCGGTTACGACCCCTGGCTGCATACGCCGGGCGAGATCAAGGACCTCAGCGCCAAGCTCGAGGGCAAGGCGGTGCTGGTGCCGACCCGTAACCTCGTCGATACCATCTGGCCCGACCGGCCGGGGGCGCCGGTGACGCTGGTGGAGTTTTTGGGCCACAACCGCGCCGGCAAGACGGCGAGCGAAAAGGTCGCCGAACTCAAGAAGACGCTGGTGGCCGAGAACGTCGACGCCACCGTGCTCACCCTGCCCGAGTCGATCTGCTGGCTCTTCAACATGCGCGGCCGCGATGTGCCCAACACGCCGTTCGTGCTCGGCTTCGCCATCGTGCCCAAGACAGGGCAGCCGACGCTCTATCTCGACAAGAAGAAGATCAACCCCGAGCTGCGCAAGGGGCTGGACGGTGTCGCCAAGGTGGCGGACGCCAAGACCATGATGGGGGCGCTGCGCCGACTGGGGGCCGCCGACAAGCGCGTGCTGCTCGACCCCGCGACGGCGCCGATCGCTATCTTCGACGCCATCAAGGGCGTGTCGGACGCGGTGATTGTCGAAAAGCGCGATCCGGTGCTGCTGCCCAAGGCCAGGAAAAACGAGGTCGAGATCGGCGGCATGAAGGAGGCGCAAAAGATCGACGGCGGCGCCATGGCAAAATTCCTGCACTGGTTCGACCAGGAGGCGCCCAAGGGTCAGCTCGACGAGATCGGCATCGTCACGGCACTGGAGGCCTTCCGCCGCGAGAGCGACGCGCTGGCCGATGTGAGCTTCAACACCATTTCGGGCGCCGGGCCGAACGGCGCCATCGTCCACTACCGCGTCGACGGCAAGACCAACCGCAAGCTCAAGCCCGGCGAACTGATGCTGCTCGATTCCGGCGGCCAGTACCTGATGGGCACCACCGACATCACCCGCACCATGGCCACCGGCAAGGTCACGGCCGAGCAGAAGGACCGTTTCACCCGCGTGCTCAAGGGCATGATGGCGATTTCGACGGTGCGCTTCCCCAAGGGCACGTCGGGTGCTCAGATCGATGTACTGGCCCGGCAGTTCCTGTGGCAGGCTGGCCTGACCTACAACCACGGCACCGGCCACGGCGTGGGGCATTTCCTCTCGGTGCACGAAGGACCTGCAGGGATTTCCTCGCGTTACCCGCTACCGCTCGAACCGGGCATGATCCTCTCGAACGAACCCGGCTACTACAAGGAAGGCGCCTACGGCATCCGCATCGAAAACCTGGTGCTGGTGGTCGAGAGCGAGAAATTCCCCGGCTATCTCGAATTCGAGACACTGACGCTGACCCCGATCGAC
>DASWWF010000384.1:0-7885 GCA_036401035.1 Devosia sp. | reverse complement strand
CCACTCCAGCTTGTGCCGCCCCTGCCCCTCGTCGCCCAGCACGCGCGCCAGCGCCGGCAGCAGCACCCGCAGCTCCGCTTCCAGCACGAAGGGTGGGTTGACGATGATCATGCCCGAGCCATGCAGCGCCGGTGGATTGCTCGCGGGACGCACCGAAACCTCGGCGCGCAGCATCTTCGGGATCCCCGTCGCTCGCAGCGCCGAGATGAAATCATGCACCGCCCGCGTATCCTTGAGCGGATACCAGAGCGCGAACACCCCGCCCGCGAACTTCCGGTGCCCCTTCACCAGCCCGTCGACCATCCGGGCGAACTCGCCGGGCTCCTCGAACGGCGGATCGACCAGCACCAGCCCGCGCTTTTCCTTGGGCGGCAGATGCGCGTTGAGCGCCAGCCAGCCGTCGAGATGGATGATGCGCGCCTGGATATCGCCGGCAAAAAGCTGCGACAGGTGCCAGGCATCCTCGGGATGCAGCTCCAGCGCCTCGAGCCGGTCCTGCGGGCGAAAGAGCTTCCGCACCAGCCAGGGCGAGCCCGGATAGCTCTTCAGCTTGCCCGGATTTTCGGCTCGAACCACGTCGAGATAGGGCGCCACCAGTTCCGTTGCCTTGGCCGGCAGCTCCGCTTCGAGCAGCTTGCCGATGCCGTCCACCCATTCGGGCGAGCGCTGCGCTTCGGACGAGCCGAGATCGTAGCGGCCCAGCCCCGCATGCGTGTCGATCACCCGGAACGCCGCGTCCTTCTTCTTGAGGTACTCGACGAGCCTGGTGAGGATGATGTGCTTGACGACATCGGCAAAGTTGCCGGCGTGGAAGGCGTGACGGTAATTCATGGCCTCCCTATCGCATGGTTGAGGCGGAAAATCCTAGTGCCGCGCCTGCGCCGTCAGGATGGTGGCGGCAAAAGCCGTAAAGATCGCCGCAAAGCTCCAGTTCAGCGCCCGCTCCATCCATTTGGTGCGTCTGAACGCGGCCGCCAGCCATTCCGCCGCGAACACGGTGGCGATGCCGAGCGGGATCGACAAGAGTACGAACTCGGCGCCGAGGAAGAAGAGCTTCCCCGTCGCGCCTGCATCATGCGCATCCACGAACTGCGGCAGGAAGGTCACGAAGAACAGCACCACCTTGGGGTTGAGCAGGTTGATGCCGAGCCCGGTGGCAAAGCTCTGCCACACCGTCGGTGGCTTCTTGGCCGCCTCGGCGATCCGCAAGCCGCCGCCATGGACGATGGCCTGATAGGCCAGCCAGAGGAGATAGATCGCCCCGGCGATCTTCAGCGCCAGGAACAGCGGCGGCGCTGCGATGATCAGCACTGAAATGCCGAACGCCACCAGCGTCGTATGCACCATGATCCCGGCCATTGCCCCGAACATCGCCGCCAATCCATGCGCCCGGCCATAGTTGATGGCTCGGCTGAGCTGCAGCGCCATGTCCGGCCCCGGCGTGATGGCCAGCACGATCGTGGCGACCGCAAAGGCCAGGATGACGGTCGGATCGGGGATGAATGTCATGGCGGCCCGCGAAGAATTGGTGCCGGGACAATTGCACGCGCGCCCCGGCTTGAATAGGGTGCGGCCAACTTCAAACCGGCCCGTTTCCGGGCCTTACTTCGCGTCGGAAGACCATGGCCAAAGACATCAAGAAAATCGTCCTCTCCTATTCGGGCGGCCTCGACACCTCGATCATGCTCAAGTGGCTGCAGGAGCACTATCAGGCCGAGATCGTCACCTTCACGGCCGATCTGGGCCAAGGCGAGGAACTCGAGCCGGCCCGCAAGAAGGCCGAGATGTTCGGCATCAAGGACATCCGCATCGTCGACGTGCGCGAGGAGTTCGTGCGCGATTTCGTCTTCCCGATGTTCCGCGCCAATGCCCTCTACGAGGGCCAGTATCTGCTCGGCACTTCGATCGCCCGGCCGGTGATCGCCAAGCATCTCGTCGAGATCGCCGAGGAAGTCGGCGCCGATGCCATCGCCCACGGCGCCACCGGCAAGGGCAACGACCAGGTCCGCTTCGAGCTCACCGCCAACGCGCTGTCGCCCGGCCTCAAGGTCATCGCCCCCTGGCGCGAATGGGACCTCCGCAGCCGCACCGCGCTGCTCAATTATGCCGAGCAGCACCAGATCCCCATCGCCAAGGACAAGCGCGGCGAGGCCCCCTTCTCGGTCGACGCCAACCTGCTCCACACCTCCTCCGAGGGCATGGTGCTCGAAGACCCGGCGGTTCCGGCCCCCGATTACGTCGCCCAGCGCACCGTCGATCCGGAAAAGGCGCCCGACCAGGCCGAAATCATCACCATCGGCTTCGAAAAGGGTGATGCGACCTCGGTCAACGGCCAGACCCTCTCGCCTGCGGAGCTGCTGACCAGGCTCAACGAGCTCGGCGGCAAGCACGGTATCGGCCGGCTCGACCTCGTCGAGAACCGCTTTGTCGGCATGAAGTCGCGCGGCCTCTACGAGACCCCCGGTGGCACCATTCTGCTCGTCGCCCATCGCGGCATCGAGTCCATCACCCTCGACCGTGGCGAAGCCCATCTCAAGGATGAGCTGATGCCCAAATATGCCGAGCTCATCTACAACGGCTTCTGGTACTCGCCTGAGCGCGAAATGCTGCAGGCCCTGATCGACAAGAGCCAGGAATTCGTCACCGGCGAAGTCACCGTCAAGCTCTACAAAGGTTCGGCCAGTCTCATCGCGCGCAAGTCGCCCTATTCGCTCTACAACATGGACCTCGTGACTTTCGAGGAAGGCGCCGTGGCCTATGACCACAAGGATGCCGAAGGCTTCATCCGCCTCAACGGCCTGCGTTTGAAGACTTACGCCGCCCGGCGACTGAGTCAGAAGAAGTAGTGACTGTTACAAATGCCGGTAATTTTACCGGAATTTGTGTCGAGTTAGTTCAGACCTGAGCTGAATTAAGGCGCTGTTAAGTGCCGTCGCGCATCGTTGCCCCCGACATTTTGTGCTGAGTGGGGGCAGCGCAACCATGACATCAAAAGCCGGAACCGCTGCGAGCAACCGTGGCGCAAAAGTGCTGTTCGATGCAGCACTCGACACCATGCCTTATGGCTTTTCGATGTGGGACCTCGACCGTAAGCTTGCGGCGAGCAATCCGCGCTACCTCCAGATCTATAAGTACGGCCCCGAAGACATCCGCCCGGGCATGAGCCTGCTCGAGCTCTGCCGCCTCTCGACCGACGTCGGCAATCATCCCGGCCTCACCGCCGACGAACTGCACGACATCTACCAGCGCCGCTTCGACCAGTCGCGGCAGGGCGAGCAGCTGTTCTCGGAAAAGGCCATCCGCGGCCTCCTCATCCGCACCACCCACAGCTTCATCCCCGATGTCGGCTGGGTCGTGCGCCACGAGGACGTCACCGAGGCCACCGAGAAGCAATGGCTGGCGGACCTCCGCGAGAAAGCCTTGCAGAAACAGGACCAGCGCTTCGCCGCCGCCGTCAACAACATGCCCCAGGGCCTCTGCATGTTCGACGGCAATGAGCGCCTCGTCGTCTGCAACCGCGTCTATGCCGACCTCTACCGCCTGCCGCAGGCGCTGATGCAGCCCGGCACCACGCTCGAAAAGATCCTCGAATACCGCTTCGCCCACGGCATGGTGCCCCGCGGCGGCAAGGACAACTACGTCTCGACCCGCCGGGACCTGATCGCCAACAGTGCCGTCGCCCGAGACGAGGTCGAGCTCGAAGATGGCCGCATCATCGCCATCCACCACCACCCCATGGCCGATGGCGGCTGGGTGGCCACCCATGAGGACGTCACCGAGCAACGCGCCAACGAGGCGCGCGTCCGCCACCTCGCCCGCCACGACGCGCTGACCGACCTGCCCAACCGCGTCTATTTCCGCGACGAGATGGAACGGCTCGAAGCCCGCATCCGCCGCGACGAAGCCGTCGCCGTGCTCTGCCTCGATCTCGATCACTTCAAGGCCGTCAACGACACGCTGGGTCACGGCATCGGCGACCAGGTGCTGCAGGCCGTCGCCCGCCGCCTGCGCGAGGCCGCCCGCGAGACCGATCTCGTGGTCCGCCTGGGCGGCGACGAGTTCGCCTTCCTGATCCACCCGCTCGACCATCCGCGCGGCGCCGCCGTCGTGGCCGAACGGGTGATCAAGTCCATCGCCCAGCCCATTTTCGTCGATGGCCATCAGATCATGATCGGCACCTCGATCGGCATCGCTGTCGCCCCCACCGACGGCACCAATGCCGAGACCCTGCTCAAGAACGCCGACATGGCGCTCTACCGCGCCAAGGGCGAGGGCCGCGGCAACTACCACTTCTTCGAAAAGGGCATGGACGAAAAGCTCCAGCACCGCCGCATGCTCGAACAGGGCCTCAAGGTGGCGCTGGCGCAGGGCGAGTTCCGCCTCGTCTACCAGCCGCTCGTCAGCCTCGACGCCAACCGCATCTGCTGCCTCGAAGCCCTGCTGCGCTGGGACCACCCGCAGCGCGGCCTGATCCCGCCGATGGAATTCATCCCCATCGCCGAGGAAACCGGCGTCATCGCCTCGATCGGCGCCTGGGTGCTGCACGAAGCCTGTCGCGCCGCCGCCGCCTGGCCCGATCATGTGCGGGTGGCGGTGAACCTTTCGCCGGTGCAGTTCAAGAACCGCGGCCTTGTCGGCCACGTCACCAACGCCCTCCGCGAAGCCGGCCTCGCGCCCAATCGCCTCGAACTCGAAATCACCGAATCCCTGCTGCTCGCCGATACCGAGCAGACCCTCGACACCCTGCACCAGCTCCGCGCTTTAGGCGTCCGCATCTCGATTGACGATTTCGGAACGGGGTACTCATCGCTGAGCTATCTGCGCTCTTTCCCCTTCGACAAGATCAAGATCGACCGCTCCTTCATGCAGGGGCTCGGCCAGGAAAAGGACTCGCTCGCCATCATCAAGGCGGTGATCGGTCTCGGCCAGTCGCTGGGCATGTCGACCACCGCCGAAGGCATCGAAACCGAGGCTCAGCTCGAAGCCGTGCGCGCCCAAGGCTGCGACGAAGTGCAGGGCTTCCTGTTCTCCCCGCCGCTGCCGCAATCGGGCATCGATGCGCTCTTCGGCGAGGCCAAGGGCACCCTCGCCCAGCTCAAGCGGGCCTGACCGTGCCGGTGCGTCGAATGGTGCTGCCGCGCTTAAGCCATGATTAAGCATGGCGGGATAGGGTTTGCGCGCAGGGTAATGAGCGTATCGGCGAGGCATTTGCAGTGAAGGCAAAGGCAACTGACAGTCCGGCTCAGTCGGATGGCGCGTTGCTGCTGGACGCCGCGCTGGAAAGCATTCCCTATGGCTTCTGCGTCTGGTCGAGCGATTTCAAGCTCGTCATGTGGAATCGCCACTATCTCGAAATCTATGGCTTCTCGGCCAAGCGCATCAAGAAGGGCATGACCCTCGAG
The DNA here is from genome assembly GCA_036401035.1 of Devosia sp. Lineage (GTDB taxonomy): Bacteria > Pseudomonadota > Alphaproteobacteria > Rhizobiales > Devosiaceae > Devosia_A. The sequence continues at coordinate 2,483 of DASWWF010000384.1, read as the reverse complement.
GCCGTGGTCCGCCTCTCGGCCGAAATGGGCAACCACCCCGACCAGACGCCCGAACAGTTCCTCGACAGCTACAAGAAGGAACTGCTCAACAACCGCTCCGGCATGCGCGCCAAGGTGCGCGAGCTGGTCGAGGGCGGCCGCACCATCGAGACCGCGCATGTCTATTCCCCCGGCCTCGGCTGGGTCGTCACCCACGAGGACGTCACCGAGGAGATTGCCTCCACCGAAATCGTGCAGAAGCGCAAGCGCGAGCTGGAACGGCAGAACCTGCGGCTCAACGCCGTGGTCAACAATATCAGCCAGGGCCTCTGCATGTACGACGCCAAGGGCCGGCTGGTCGTGTCCAACGCCCCCTATGCGCGCATCTACGACCTGCCCGAGGACCTGCTCAAGCCCGGCACGACGCTCGAAGCCATCCTCGATCACCTGTTCCAGCGCGGCATGGAAGCCGGCGGCGACCGCGACGCCTATATCCGCTGGCGCCGCGACGTCATTTCGCGCGGCGAATACGGCAAGAACATCCACGAACTCAACGGCCGCACCATCATGATGCAGCACCATCCCATGAAGGATGGTGGCTGGGTGTCGACCCACGAAGACATCACCGAGCAGCGCCAGCAGGAAGCCCGCATCCGCCACCTGGCCCGCCACGACGCCCTGACCGAGCTGCCCAACCGCATCCAGTTCCTCGAGGAAATGGCATCGAGCGAAACCGGCCTCGCCCGCGGCGAAAAGCTCGCCGTGCTCTGCATCGACCTCGACCACTTCAAGGAAGTCAACGACACCCTCGGCCACGCCATCGGCGACAAGGTGCTGAAGCAGGTCTCCGCCCGCCTCTGGGGCTCGACCCGCGAGAACGACGTGCTGGCCCGCCTCGGCGGCGACGAGTTCTCCCTGCTGCTCCGCGGCATCGACAAGCCGGCTGACGCCGCCGCCATCGCCGAACGCATCACCCGCACCATGTCGACGCCATTCTCGATCGATGGCCACCAGATCGTCATCGGCGCCTCCGTCGGCATCGCCATGGCGCCCGACGACGGCGAGACCACCGACCAGCTGATGAAGAACGCCGACCTCGCGCTTTACCGCGCCAAGGCCGAAGGCCGTTCGACCTTCCACTTCTTCGAGCGCGGCATGGACGAAGCCATCCAGCACCGCCGCCAGACCGAAGCCGGCCTGCGCCTCGCGCTCGCCCGCAACGAATTCCGCCTCGTCTACCAGCCGCTGGTGGGCCTCAAGGAAGATCGCGTCACCTGCCTCGAAGCCCTGCTGCGCTGGGACCATGCCGAAAAGGGCACCATCCCGCCCAACGACTTCATCCCCATCGCCGAGGAAACCGGGCTGATCGTCCCCATCGGCGAGTGGGTGCTGCGCCAAGCCTGCCGCACCGCCATGACCTGGCCGACCGACGCTCGCGTCGCCGTCAACCTCTCGACCGTGCAGTTCAAGAACAATAAGCTCTACGAGACCGTGGTCTCGGCCCTCAAGGAAAGCGGCCTGCCCCCGACCCGGCTCGAACTCGAAATCACCGAGTCCCTGCTGCTCGCCGAAAGCGAGCCGACGCTGCAGACCCTGCACAAGCTCCGGGCGCTGGGCGTCCGCATCTCCATGGACGATTTCGGCACCGGCTATTCATCGCTGAGCTACCTGCGCAGCTTCCCCTTCGACAAGATCAAGATCGACCGCTCCTTCATCCGCGATCTCGAATCGAGGGGCGACAGCCTCGCCATCATCAAGGCCGTCATCGGCCTGGGGCATTCGCTGGGCATGTCCACCACCGCCGAAGGTATCGAAACCGAAGAACAACTCGCCGCCGTCCGCGAACAAGGCTGCAACGAAGTCCAGGGCTTCCTCTTCTCGCCCCCCATCGACGCCAGCGCCGTCATCGACCTCCTCAAAAAAGAAACCCAGCCGAAACTTCGCCGCGTGAGCTAGTCTCTCCGCATCGTCCCCTCGCCCCCTGAGGGGAGAGGGCAAGCAGAGCTTGTGAGCGGCAGCGAACTAGCGTCGCTCGGGTGAGGGTTCAGCGGTGAAGCTCGCGCCCCCTGAGAAGCATTCACCCCTCATCCGCCCTTCGGGCACCTTCTCCCCTGAGGGGAGAAGGGATCTACGCCGCCATCACCACCGGCTCCCGCCCCTTCTTCCCGATCGTCAACACCAGCAGCGCCGCCAGAATACAGAACACCCCGCCAGCAACAGCGCCGGTGTGTTCGTATCGAGCGCCGTCCGGCTCAATCCCGCCAGCCCCGCCGCCCTCGCTGCGCCCAGCTGATGACCCGCGAATACCCAGGAATCCAGCGAGTCGGCGCGCTTCTTCAGCGCCGGCCGCTAACCAAGAAGTCCCCCCGCAACCCTGCCATACGGCGAATTGTCTTGAGAATGTGGCAGGGCTCCGATATGGGGCGCGACTAATCTCCCAGAAAAACCCGATCGGCCGCCCCCCATGACTTCGCAGAACGCCTTGCGGAATATCGCCATCATTG
>DASWWF010000383.1:0-3157 GCA_036401035.1 Devosia sp. | reverse complement strand
GCCCCACGCTCCCTTCCGGGCTTGGACGACCGAGGGGGACTCGAGCTGCCCCGCATCACCGCACCATCAATATCAGACGATGCACGCTCCAAGTTACAAGGGGGACCGTCCGTAGGACGGTGGAGGGGGCGCCCGCCTCACCTTCTCCGCCGCGGAACGGCGGCCTATCCTCTGCCGACTGCTGAGGGGATTCGCCATGCTCGCCGACCGCCACGCCGCTTTCCACGCCCTGCACCAGTCCGGCTGCTTCGTCATTCCCAACCCCTGGGACATGGGCTCGGCCCGGATGATGGCGGCCGCTGGCGCGAAAGCCCTCGCCACCAGTTCCGCCGCCCTCGCCTTCACTTTCGGCCGCCCCGATATGGGCCGCGTCAGCCGTGACGAAGCGCTGCGCCACGCCGAAGACATCGTCCGGGCCACGCCCCTGCCCGTCTCCGGCGATTTCGAGAACGGCTTTGCCGACGCCCCCGACGCCGTCGCCGAGACCATCCGTCTCGCCGCCGAAGCCGGGCTTTCCGGCTGCTCGATCGAAGACACGCAGATGATCGAGGGCAATCCGGCCTACGCCTTCGACCTCGCCGTCGACCGGATCCGCGCCGCCAGCGACGCCGCCCGCTCGCTCGGCCGCCCCTTCGTGCTCTGCGCCCGCGCCGACGGCGTCATGAACGGCGCCTACGATCTCGACGAAGCCATCCGCCGCGTCGTCACCTTCGAAAAAGCCGGCGCCGACCTGCTCTACGTGCCGGTTCCGCCCGGGCCGGAAGAGCTCAAGCGCGTCCTCGCCGCCGTCACCAGGCCGGTCAACGCCCTCGCCACCGGCCCCATCGCCAAGCTCGGCGTCCCGGCGCTCGCCGCCATGGGCGTGCGCCGCATCTCCACCGGCTCCATGATCGCCCGCCTCGCCCACGCCGCCATCGCCGAAGCCATGACCGACATCTCCGCGGACAATTTCAACGCCTTCTCCAAAGCGGCGTCAGGCAGCACGATCAACGCGATGCTGGAAAAGGGCGCGGGGAACTGAAGCGCGTCCGGTAGTAGCGCCCATTGACCAGTGGGGTTATCATCGCACCAGCACGGAGAGCAGCAGTGGCTGACAAGTTCATCGTGACAGCATCATGGGACGATGAGGCGGAGGTCTGGGTCGCCACCAGCGACGATGTGCCCGGCCTTGTCACCGAGGCGGCAACGCTCGACGCGCTCTATGCCCGCGTGATTGCCGTCGTTCCCGAATTGCTCGAAGACAACGCCCACCTTCTGCCACCCGGCCGTCGGTCGGGAGGGCAGGTTGATCTGCATATCATCTCGGACGTCCTGAGCGCTGCTCAGTAATGGTCCGCGGCTTTTATGCTGAGATCGTCAAAGAGCTGAAGGCGGCCGGCTGCACGCTCGTGCGCAGTGGTAGGGGCGATCATGAGGTCTGGTTCAGCCCGCGGACCAACCGCAACCTTACGGTGGATCGTGGCAGCCTGTCGCGCCATACGGCCAACGCCGTGATGAAACAGGCTGGCATCAAGCGTCACTTCTGACGCCTACCCCGCAATCTCCCCCGTCGTGCGCATCTCGCCCACGATCGTCCCGCGCACGTTCTTGATCTGCTGCACCGCGAACCGGTCCAGCACCGCCAATTGGTCGGCGTCCGGGTCGGCGAAGCGCTTGAGCAGTGCGGCCACCATGACGTGGCTGGCTTCCATGCGGCCATCATCGCATTTAATGGCGTAGCCCCAGCCCTTATCGCGGATGGCGCCGCATTGCACGCCCTCGGCGCCGCCCTTCTGCATGATGCGGCCGCCAAAGGCCTGCATCACCAGCGTGTCGAGCGTACCGGTGCCCGAGACCAGATGCGGGTGGCTGGTCGCAGCGTCAAAAATCCGCTTGGCCGCAGCGCCCATTTCGGGCGGCAGCCCCCGCCCCGTGGCCATCCGGGCAAAGCCGCGCGCAAAAGCCGAAAGCGGCGCGGCCCAGGTGGGGATCGAGCAGCCGTCGATGCCGCAGCGGTCGGTCGAGAGGGCCTCGCCGACGACGGTTTCCACCGCCGCCCGCACCGCCTTCTGTACCGGATGATCGAGGGTCACGTACTGCGCGGTCGGCACGCCCAGCGCCCGGGCGACGCTCAGCATGCCCGAATGCTTGCCCGAGCAATTGTTGTGCAGCGGGCTCGGCTCGAGCCCTGCCTTGCGCAGCGCCTCGCGCGCCTTGGCATTGGTCGGCTGGTGCGCGCCGCATTCGAGGTCAGCGGCCGATAGCCCGATATGGTCGAGGAAATGCGTCACCCCGGCGACGTGGACATCCTCGCCGGTGTGGCTGGCGCAGGCCAGCGCCAGTTCCTCGTCGGTCAGCGCGAACTTGCCGATCGAACCCGAGGTCAACATGGCCAGCGCCTGCATCGACTTGATCGCCGAGCGCGGGAACACCGGCCGCGAAATGTCGCCGGCCGAGGCGATGATCCGCCCTTCGGCGTCGGCGACCACGAAGGCGCCACGGTGGCGGTTTTCGACGAAATTGCCGCGCGTCTGCTCGGCGAGGATGGGATTGGCGTCTGACATGAAAAATCGGCCCGGTGATCCTCATCTGGGACAACACCGGGCCGGAAAAGTCAACGTTTCGGAGGTCAGTCAGAAAGTCAGTGCATGGGGTAGTCGGTGCATGGGAGGCGTAGTCGAGGAGGTCAGTCGAAATCAGAAGCCCAAAATCAGATGTCGTTGTCGTAGGTGAGCTTGAGGAACCTGGAGTTCACCCAGCCGCGCTGCTCGCCACGCTCGACCAGGCACCAGTCGGCGCCGCCGTCGTCGTTGATGATGCAGCGCTCGACCCAGACGTGAACCTTGGGCTTTAATGCACCCACCTTCTGCGAATAGGAGGCGGGCCACTTGCGGATGTTGAGCACGTCCCACTTCTTGACGCCGGTCACCTGGGCCGGCGCATCGACGGTGTAGCCGGCGGCAAGGGCGGGCGTGACGGCGAAGGCGGCAGCGCCGGCGATGACAAGACCGGCGAGTGCGGCGACGAGCAGCTTTTCGTGATGCTTGTTCATGGCGTTTCCCCTCGGGGAGTTCATTTCGTTGTCCCGGTTTTACGAGAGCGGCTTTGAACCGGTCCTGAGACCGGCGTTCAGAAAGCATTCATCGCCAAGGCCATTTGGCGGCAGCAAAAAGGGCGG
>DASWWF010000382.1:0-2589 GCA_036401035.1 Devosia sp. | reverse complement strand
TCGGTGAGGAACAGCAGGCGCTTGGCGCCGAGCGAGCCGGCAATGGCGCCGGCGAAGGTGTCGGCATTGATATTGTAGGTGGCGCCGTCCCGGCCGGGGGCCACGGGGGCGATGACCGGGATCATTTCCGAACGGGCGAGGAGGTCGAGCAAGGTGCGGTCGACTTCGACGGGCTCGCCGACAAAGCCCAGGTCGAGCTCGCGCTCGATGTTCGAGCCCGGGTCCTTCCACATCTTGGTGGCCTTCTTGGCGAAGACCATGTTGCCGTCCTTGCCGCACAGGCCAATGGCCCATTCGCCTTCGGCATTGATGGTGGCGACGATTTCCTTGTTGATCGAGCCGGCCAGCACCATCTCGACGATTTCCATCGTCCGCGCGTCGGTGACGCGCAGGCCACCCTCGAAGCGGCTCTCGATGCCCATCTTTTCGAGCATGGTCTTGATCTGCGGCCCGCCGCCATGAACGACGATCGGGTTGACTTTGCTCTGCTTGAGCAGCGCGATATCGCGCGCGAAATTCTGCTGCGCGCTGGGATCGCCCATGGCGTGCCCGCCATATTTCACCACGACCGTCTTGCCTTCGTAGCGCTGCATGTAGGGCAGGGCCTGCGACAGGACGGCCGCGTCGCGGGTAAAGGATTCGATGTCGGGCATGGCGCGGTTGCTCATTGTGGTCCTGTCCTACAACGCATCGCGCCAGAGTCGGAAGCGGTTTTGCGCGGGGCGAAAGGCTTCAAGCGATCAAAGGTGGAGTTTTTGCGGCGCCAGGCTGAATAGGAAAAGCCGTTCAAGTCTTTCGTCGGGGGGTAGGCAGGTGGGCAGGCTGCGGATATCACTAGCCGATGGTACCCAACCCGAGCACGGAAATCGCCGATCTCATCGCCCGCTGCGCCCTGCGGGACCGGCAGGCCTTCCGCGATCTCTACCAGCGGACCAGCGCGAAACTCTTCGGGGTGAGCCTGCGTATCTTGAAGGACCGTGCTGAAGCCGAAGAGGCGCTCCAGGAGGTTTATGTCAAGATCTGGCAGCGCGCCGACCGCTATGTGGCCGGCGGCTACAGCCCGATCTCCTGGCTGGTGGCGGTCGCCCGCAACCATGCGCTCGACATCCTCCGGGCCCGCAAGCCGGTGACGGACGACATCGACGCCGCGCTCGACGTGGCCGATGCCGGCCCGAACCCGGAGCAGGCCGCGCTCGAGAGCGGCGAGCGCGCCCGTATCGACGGGTGCCTCGGCGAACTCGAGGCCCCCAAGGCCGATGCGGTGCGTGGAGCCTATCTCGATGGCTTCAGCTACGAAGAACTGGCGGCGCGCCATAGCGTCCCGCTCAATACCATGCGGACCTGGCTGCGCCGGAGTCTGATCAAACTGAGAGAGTGTCTGTCGGCATGAGCCTGACGAGCGAACATGGCGGATCGGAAGACGACCAGGTCCTGGTCGCCGAGTACGCGCTCGACCTGCTCGAAGGCGGGGAGCGCGCGGCTGTCGCGCGCCGTATCGCCGCCGAACCGGCGCTGCGGGCCGACCTGCAACTCTGGCGATCGCGCCTTTCGACGCTGGACAATGAATTTGCCGAAACGCCGGCGCCGGCCGGCGTGCTGGCCCGGGTCGAGAGCCGTCTCTTCGGCTCGGCGACGGCGACGGCGGGCGGCTGGTGGAATTCGCTGCCGCTCTGGCGCGGCCTCGCCGGCGCTGCGGCCGCGGTGGCGATCGTCGCCATCGGTCTCAATGTCATGCAACCGCGCTTCGACGCGCAGACCGCCGCGACCCAGCTGGTCGCCGCGCTGCAGGCCAACGAGGGCTCGGGCGTCGAATTCGTCGCCTTCTACGATACCGGCACGCAGGCGGTCCGGCTGATTGGCCTCCAGGGCCAGGCCGTGCCCGACAAGGATTTCGAGCTCTGGTACATCCGGGGCGAGGAGCCCGCCGTGTCGATGGGCGTGATCCCGGTCGACCAGCGGGTCGAGATTCCGCTCGACGCGTCGGCCAAGGCCAAGATCGGCGAGGGCACCGTGCTCGCCGTCACGCTCGAGCAGAAGGGCGGCTCGCCCACCGGCGTCGCCCAGGGCCCGATCGTCGCCGTCGGCAAGGCACTTCCGATCTAAGGCGGATTGCTGCATGCGCTGGATTTTTCGCACCCACGCGGGTGTGAGTCCCGCGGAGGCTAGATTTCAGCATCCGCTGATGCATGCGGCGTCATCACCCAAAGAGCTGAGCATGCTGTATCCCCGCCATCCACGGGGATAGCGGCATTGGTCGGAGAGCTTGCGTGTACGAGAGTGCGGGCGGAAAGTTTCCTCTCCGGCCCCATTCGTGATCGGTTTCAGCCGAAATTTTTCGTGATCGAGAAATCTGAAACTCGTTGCGGAAACCTTCCGTAACTCCGCCTGTCCAATGCGAACACGCGGACATCAAGGAAGGAAAATCACAAAATGAAGATCTCCCTGCGCGCCCTCGCGGTCGCCGCCACTCTTTCGCTCGTCTCGATCTCCGGCGCGGCCTATGCCGAGAACCCGATGGTCGGTGGCATGCCGATGTATGAGAACAAAGACATCATCGACAACGCCGTGACCTCGCCTGACCACACGACC
>DASWWF010000381.1:0-6853 GCA_036401035.1 Devosia sp. | reverse complement strand
AGCCCGCGCTTCCTTGCTGATCATGACAACTCCCCTGCAATTGTACATAGTTTGTCGCGATGGACGAAACCCCGCAACCACATCGGACAACGATGGCTAACGCCGCCGGTTAACGCCCGGGTTTGCCTCCGTCGCGACTTCCGCTATGGCTCGTCCACCTTGTCCCACCCGGCCCCCTGATGACGGACGCTCCCTCTCCCCCACAACGATCGCTGCTGCCGTTCCAGATCGTCGTCGGGCTGTTTCTGGCATTGCGCCTCGTCATGCATGTGCTCGCCGCCCCGCTCGGCGACGAGACCTACTATTGGTTCTGGGGCCAGCACCCTGACCTCTCCTATTACGACCACCCGCCGCTGCACGCCTGGCTTCTCGGTCTGGTGTCGCTCTTCGGCTGGTGGCCGATCAGCATCCGCATCCTCACCTGGTTCACGCTGGGCGGCACGCTCTGGCTGTTCTGGCTCTTCGCCAGGCGACTGGCTCCCGAGGACCCGACCGAGCGCTTCTGGCTAACGGCCGCGATCTACCTCGCCTCGCCGCTGTTCTTCGCCATGACGCTGGTGTCGTATCACGACCACCTGCTGATCTTCCTCTGCCTCGCCTCCGCCTGGTGCTTCCTAAGTTTTGCGGACCGCTATGAGCGCGGCCAAACCCGTTGGCGCTGGCTTTACGCCGCCGCTACCCTGCTCGGCCTTGCCGTGCTGACCAAGTACAATGGGGTGCTCTTCGGCCTCGGCGCCGGCCTCCTTTTCCTTGCCCGCCCCGGCCTGCGACCGCTATTGCGCTCGCCGCATCTCTGGCTGGCGGCCCTACTCGCCATCGCCCTGCAGACGCCGGTCTTCGTCTGGAACCTCTGGCACGGCTTCTCGTCCTACGAGTTCCACTTCGCCACCCGCTGGGGTGGTACGCACGAGCCCAACTGGACCGCGCCGCTGAACTTCCTCCTGATCACCGCCCTCTCCATCGGCCCCTTCCTGATCTGGCCGGTCCTGCGCATGATCGGCACGCCGACCCTAGATTTCGAAGCCCGCACCAAGACCCTCGCCGTCGCCGTGCTCGGCGTATCGACGGCGGGTCTCGCCCTCATTTCCATCTTCTTCGGTGCCTTCTTTTACTGGAACATCGTCGCCTACATCGTCGCCATGCCGTTGCTGGCACGCTATGTCGGCCGCGGCATCCAGTTCTGGCTGCACGCGATCCTCGGACTGCTGGCCGCCGGCCTCATCGTCTTCAACTTCGCCATCGCCCCCATCGCCCCGCTCACCGGTGGCAAGGACGGCGGCAGCGCCGTCAACTTCGGTTGGGACATCGTCTCGGCCCGCATCGAGGCCCGCATGGCCGAACACCCGGACGCCCTCCTCGCCGGCACCCGCTACTCCATCGCCACCCAGCTCGGCTTTGCGCTGAAGCGCCGCGACGTCGTCGCCCTCTCGGTCGAGCGCGACCAGTTCGACTACTGGTTCCACAAGGAGGCGCAGATGGAACGCGACTTCATCGTCCTCGCCGACGACAACGATGTCCCCCAAGAGGCGGCCTACCTCGCCGAGCACTTCGAGCGCGTCACCGAACTCGAAATCGTCCCGGTCGAGCGCTTCGGCGTCACCGTCTTCAACTTCCGCATCCTGTTGGCCGAGGGCTACCGGCCGTGACCCGCTCGATCCGCATCATGCAGGCCGTAGTCCTTGTCCTGCTCGGGCTGAGGGTCTGGTTCCATACCGCCGTGCCGCCCATGGGCGACGAGAGCTACTATTGGATGTGGGGCCAGCGGCCCGAGCTCTCCTATTTCGACCACCCCCCGCTGCATGCCTGGCTGCTGTGGCTGACCGAGAAGGTCGTCGGCTGGCACTGGTGGAGCGTTCGCGCGCTGACCTGGATCTGCCTCGCGGCCACCCTCTGGGTGTTCTGGCAATGGGCCCGGCGCATCATGCCGGGCGATCCGCGCGAGTATTTCTGGCGGACGACCACGATCTACCTTGCCACCCCGATTTTCTGGCTGATGGGCACGATGGCCTTCAACGACTACCTGTTGGTCGCCCTCGGCTTCGTCTCCGCCCACTTCTTCCTGGTCTTCCTCACCGACTACGAGACGGGCCGCCGTCGCCACGGCGCGCTCTATCTCGCGGCCATCCTTCTCGGCCTCGCGGTGCTGGCCAAATATAACGGTGCCATTCTCGGGGTTGCCTATGCGGTGATGGTGCTGTCGCGCCGCAAGTTCTGGCCGCTGCTCGCCAATCCGCATCTCTGGCTCGCTGGTCTGCTCTCGATCGCCATGCAGGCGCCCGTGCTGATCTGGAACCTCAATGAGGGCATGGCGTCCTTCGGCTTCCACCTCGGCACCCGGATGGCCGATGCTTCGATCGCCATCGCCAACCACTATTGGCTGGTCTTCCTCGCCAATATGGCGCTGGTGCTGTCGCCGTTCTTCTTCATCGCGCTGTTCCGCTATCCCTTCGGCCCGCGCCCCAGCGGCTTCGAGGGCAATGCCCGGCTGTTCGCCTTTGCCGGGTTCGGCAGCTCGACGCTGGTCTTTCTCGCCGTCTCGTTCGCCGTCTACATCTTCTTTTACTGGAACATCGTCGGCTATCTGGCGCTGATCCCGGTCGCCTACCGCTACCTTGGCAAGCGCTGGCTGTTCTGGTTGCACACCGCCTTCGGCGTGCTCATGGCGCTGCTGCTGAGCTTCAACTTCACGCTCTACCCCGTCGCCAATCTCGTCGGCCCCAAGGATTGGGGCACTTCCGCCAATTTTGGTTGGGACGAGCTGGCCACCGCCGTCCGGGAAGAACAGGTGGCCCATCCAGACGCCTTCCTCGCCGCTACCCGCTACACCTACGCCGCGCAGATCGGCTACCAGCTCCACACCACCAACGTGACCTCGTTCAACACGCTGACCGACCAGTATGATTTCTGGACCGACCGGGCGGCGCTGGCTGGCCGAGACGCGCTGATCATCGCCGATGGTGCCTGGCCCATCGATTTCGCCCGCAGCCAGTTCGCCACCACCACCCTCCTCCGCACCGTCACCATCCGCCGCTTCGGCCAGGAGGTGACCAGCTACGAGATCTGGCTTGGCGAAGATTACAGGCCGACGGAATAGCGGCAATCGCCCACTTGTGCAGAGCGCGATTTTCCGTATCTCTCGGGCCAATCGATCCGGAGCAACCCATGCCGAAGCGTCTCGAAGTCCTCATCGAAAGCATCATTCTCGCCTCGCGCTGGCTGCTGGTGATCTTCTATGTCGGCCTCGCACTCGCACTGCTCGTTTACGCGGTCACCTTCGGCGTCAAGCTCTGGGACTTCACCTCGAAAGTGTTCGTGCTCGATGAGGCCGACTCCATCCTCAAGATACTTGGCCTGATCGACGCCGCGCTCGTCGCCAGTCTCGTGGTCATGGTGATCATCTCGGGCTACGAGAATTTCGTGTCCCGCTTCGACGACGAAGGCGCCGTGCACTGGCTTGGGCAAATCGACGCCGGATCGCTCAAGATCAAGGTCGCCTCGACCATCGTCGCGATCTCGTCGATCCACCTGCTGCAAATCTTCCTCAATACCGAGCGCTACACTGGCGAAACCTTGATGTGGTACACCATCATCCACCTCGCCTTCGTCTTCTCAGCTCTGTTCCTCGCCTATATCGACCGAGTTTCGGCGCTCACAAAGCAGATCGGCAAAGCCAAGGCCTCCGGCGAGAAGTCCCCGGAGCTGTGAGCGACACTACCGCCATCACGACCGAACCCGCCCAGCGCACCTGGCTGCCCTTCGCGCTGATCTCTGCCATCTTCCTCGCCGTCAAGCTCGTCGTCTTCCTCGGGATGAGTCCCATCGGCGACGAAGCCTACTACTGGCTCTGGGGACAGCACCTCGACTGGAGTTATTTCGACCACCCGCCGCTGCATGCCTGGGCCATGGCGGCGATCAAGGCCATCCTCGGCTGGAACCTCTGGAGCCTCCGCGCCCTCACGCTCCTCACCTTCGGCGGCACCCTGCTGATCTTCTGGGACTGGGCCCGGCGCCTTCAGCCCGACGCCCCCGCCGAGTATTTCTGGCGCGCGACCACCATCTACCTCGCCGCGCCTCTCTTTCTCGGCATGTCGAGCATCGTCTTCAACGACCACCTGATGATGTTTCTTGTGGTTGCCTCGGGGCATGCCATGCTGATTTTTGCCGAGGGCGTCGAGTCCAACCGGCCGCGCTACCGCTGGCTCTATCTCTCCGCCCTGCTCCTCGGCCTCGCCGTGCTGACCAAATACAACGCGGTGTTCCTCGGCCTCGGCTACGCCATCTTCCTGATCGTCCGCCGGCCGCTGCGCCCGCTCTACCGCAATCCTCACACCTATCTCGCCGGCCTCCTCAGCATCGCCATCCAGACCCCCATGCTGTGGTGGAACTACACCCAGAACTTCGCCTCCTTCGGTTTCCACACCGCTGGCCGCTGGAGCAGCACGCCACACTTCGCCTGGTACAACCCGCTGCTTTTTCTCCTCGTGGCGACAATCGTAGTATCGCCGTTCGTCTGCGTTGCTGTCTGGCGATACTGGAGCCGGAAGCCGGTCGAGGGTTTCGAGGCGAGGGCCAAGGCGCTCGCCATGTCGACATTCGCGATCTCCTCACTGGCGCTGCTGGCGCTCGCCAGCGTTGCCGAGGTGTTCTTTTACTGGAATATCGTCGCCTTCATCCTGCTGATCCCGCTGCTGCCGCTGGTGATGCGCAACGTCTGGCTGATGGGGCTCCACGTCGCTTATGGCCTTGGCATGGCCGCACTGCTGCTGGTCAACCAGTTCTACGCCCCGATCGGCAACCTCACCGGCTCCTACGATTGGACCATCGCCTCGACCTATGGCTGGTCCGAGATCGGCCGCGAGGTTGAGGCCGCGCGCACCGAGCACAAGGCGGCCTTTGTCGGCACCACCTTCTATACGACCGCCGCCCAGCTCGGCTTCGCCATCAAGGATCCGAACACGGTCGCCATCTCCACCCGACCCGATCAGTTCGACGTCTGGTTCAAGCCGGAACTGCATCGAGGCGAGACCGCGATCATCGTCGCCGACTCTACGTGGCCGATCGACTACGCTGCCGGCATGTTCGAGCGCGTCACCCCGCTCGAAACCTTGGAAATCAGCAGTTTCGGCCGCGTAATTTACGCCCCCACCATCTACCTGATGGAAAACTTCACCCCGCCCGGCGCAGAGAACTGGAAATAATTTCAAGGCCTTCGTCAGACGCCCACAAGCTCTTCACGGGATTGGGAACGATTCAAAAGACCTCGCGTTTCTAGGCCATACGGTACTCAAACAAAGGAGCTTCACCATGGCTATCCCAGAACGCGATACCGTCTACACCAATGACGGCACCAACCGCACCGTCTACTCCCGTGAGTCCAGCTCGACTGGCTGGTTCGTCGGCATCATCGTCGCCCTCGCCCTGCTGGCGATCGGCTACCTGGTGTTCTCGGCCAATTCCGGTCCGTCGACTCCGGCCAGCACGAGCGTTGACGTGAACAACACGCCGGCCATCACGGCTCCGGCTGACACCGGCACCACCCCGGCCCCGACCACGGGCACCGAAGTGACGCCGATGGCTCCGGCCACCGACTCGGCCGCTCCGGCTGACACTGCCCCGGCTGCTGAAGCCCCGGCCGTCACCGAGCCCGCCCCGGCCGCTCCCGCGGCTGATGCCCCGGCTGCTACGGAACCGGCTCCGGCCACTCCGTAAAAACTGAAAGGCTGCAGTCGGCCCCTCCCTCCGAACGCGGCAGCAAGACCCCGGCCATCGGCCGGGGTTTTCGTTTGGCTACTGCGATGCCCCGCTGTTGTGGGCGTAGTAGACGAGATTGAAGTCACGCGGCCTGAAGTCCGCCGCCTTCCACTCGAACTGCAACGGCGCAATCTTCTTGGCGTCGATCGGGCAGAAGGCGACGTAATCCATGTCGCCGCTGCTCCATTCCGCCGTGTCGCGCTTGTCGACCACCAGCGAAAAAGCCTTCACCGGCCGTGCCTTTTCCTCGGCGCTGGGCGCAAAGCTTGTCCACACCAGGTCGAAGTAAGCACCCTCGGCGCGCTTCTTGTTGAGCGCCTTGAGCAGGGCATCATCGATGCAATAGAAGGCCCGCACCTCGGCGATGTAGGGCGCGTCCTCTTCGCTGCCTTCGCCGAAATAGGCGTTGTTGACGTCGCCCGGGTAGCCGTTCATCGGCTCATAGGTGAGTTCCACCTGCGTCGTGCCGGCGGCAAGCTCCTGGTCCCATTCGAGAACTGATTGATACTGCCAGTTGACACCTTCGGGATCGCCATAGCTGCCGCGATAGATGATCTCGCGGCGCACCAGGTCGTCGACCTTGGCCACGTCGGCGCCGGACAGCAGAGACTTGAGCGTCTCCCCATCTGGCACATAGGCCGGGATACCCAATGCGGCCAGTTCCTCGGTGATATCCACGCCGTTGAAATAGGCGAACTCGCGGGCCTTCGGCGTCACCGTCTTGCCATCCACCGTCACGGTCGCTGCGGCGTAGTTGGTATGGTCGCTTGGCGCCGTTCCGCTGCCCAGATGATCCGGACCACCGTCGATGGGCACGATCGGCATCGGAAAGCCCATGGCCACCGTCTGCGGGGTCGCTGACTCATAGACGTAGCTCACACGCACCTGGCGGACGCTGAGATAGACATCTTCCTTGGCAACCACGACATCCGCGGACGGGTCGATGACGATCCCGCCAGCCGGAAATGGCTCGTTGGCCTGAACGGACGAAATGAGCAGCGTTGCCGCGACGGCGAGCACCGGCAATGATCTGAAAAGCATGATAGTCCTCGATGGGGATGGGGCCGCCCAAGCAGCGCATGTTGGCGCGGCTTGTCGTCCG
>DASWWF010000380.1:0-8468 GCA_036401035.1 Devosia sp. | reverse complement strand
GCGGTCAAGGCGCAGGACGCCGAGGTCAAGCGCAAGGCGCAGGACGTCATCGACTTCCTCAAGCTCGGGCACGTCAAGAACGAGCTCGCCGGCAACCTGTCGGGCGGCCAGAAGAAGCTCTTGGAGCTGGGGCGCACCATGATGGTGGACGCCAAGGTGGTGTTGCTCGACGAAGTGGCCGCCGGCGTCAACCGCACGCTGCTGCAGGACCTTGCCGCCAATATCGAGCGGATGAACCAGGAACTGGGCTACACCTTCTTCGTGATCGAGCACGACATGGACCTGATCGGCCGGCTCTGCGATCCCGTCATCGTGATGGCGCAGGGCGAGAAGATCGCCGAAGGGCCGATGAGCGAAATCCGCGCCAACCCCCAGATCATCGAGGCCTATTTCGGCTCGCCGGTGGAGGCTGCGTAATGGCGCTGGTCGACATCAAGGACGTCGTGGGCGGTTACGGCGGCGCGCCGATCCTCAACGGCGTCAACATCGCCATCGAACAATCGGACATCGGCGTCATCGTCGGGCCCAATGGCGCGGGCAAGTCGACGACGCTCAAGGCCTTGTTCGGCCTCGTCAAAGTCACCTCCGGCTCGATCACCTTCGCGGGTGAGGACGTCACCAATTCGCTGCCCGACAAGCTGGTGCCCAAGGGCCTGAGCTTCGTGCCGCAGGAAAAGAACGTCTTCACCTCGATGACCGTCGAGGAAAATCTCGAAATGGGCGCCTTCACCCGGCGCGACGACTTCTCGACGACGCTTGACTGGGTCTACGACATGTTCCCGGTGCTGCTCGAAAAGCGCCACCAGAAGGCGGGTGAGCTCTCGGGCGGCCAGCGCCAGATGGTGGCCATGGGCCGGGCGCTGATGAGCCAGCCGCGCCTGCTGCTGCTCGACGAGCCGTCGGCAGGCCTCAGCCCACGCTATGTGCTCGAAATCTTCGAGCAGATCGTCAAGATCAACAAATCGGGCGTCGGCATCCTGATGGTCGAGCAGAACGCGCGGCAGGCTCTGGCCTTTGCGTCGCGCGGCTTCGTGCTCGCCAGCGGCCAGAACCGCTTCACCGGCACCGGCCCCGAGCTGATCGCCGATCCCGAAGTCGCCAAGAGCTTCCTGGGAGGCTGAGGGGCGAGATGAACGAACTGATTTTCTTCTTCAACAATGTCATCGTCGCCGGTGTGGTGCTGGGCTCGATCTATGCGGTCGGCGCCATCGGCGTGACGCTGATCTTCGGCATCCTCAGGTTCGCGCATTTCGCCCATGGCGACATGATGACGATGGGCGCCTTCATCGCCTTCCTGCTCGCCATGGGGGCGACGGCGCTGGGGATCACCACCCCGGTGGTGCCGACCGGCTTCCTGGTGCTGCCGATCGCCATGGTCATCGCCGCGGTGATCGCGCTGGGGCTCGACAAGGGCTTTTACGCGCCGCTGCGCAAGCGCGGCGCCCGGCCGGTAACGCTGCTCATCGCCTCGATCGGCGTGACGCTGATCATCCAGGGCCTCATCCGCCTGTTCTTCGGCTCGGGCACCTATACGTTCTTCGAGACCGAGACCAAGCAACTGATCCGCATCCCGATCCCGCTCGAGGGCGTGACGCGCACCATCAACTTCACCCAGCCGCAGCTGCTGATGGTAATCTGTACCGCCGTGGCGGTGATCGCGCTGCACCTCTTCCTCACCCGGTCGCGGCTGGGCAAGGCGATGCGCGCCATGGCCGACAATGCCGATCTGGCGCAGGTTTCGGGCATCAACACCAAGCTCATCGTGCGGGTGACCTGGGTCATCGCAGGTGGCCTCGCCGCCATGGCCGGCGTGATGCTGGCGCTCGACGTCAACCTCAAGCCGGACCTGGCGTTCAACATCGTGCTGCCGATCTTTGCGGCGGCGATCGTGGGCGGGCTCGGGCAGTCCTATGGCGCCATAGCGGGCGGGTTCCTGATCGGCTTTGCCGAGACGATCTCGATCTTCAACTGGACGACGCTGCTGCGGCCGCTGCAGGGCTCCCTGCCGTTCGAGCTGCCGGCGACGATGGCGATCGTGCCGACCGAGTACAAGCTCACCGTGGCCTTCGTCATTCTGGTGGTGGTGCTGCTCTGGCGCCCGACGGGTATCTTCAAGGGAGCCTCGTCATGACGCAGCGCTCCATCGTTCTCTTCATCGGCCTCTTCCTGCTGTTCGCCGTGATCGGCTGGGCGCTGGGGGCGGCCAATATTTCGCTGCTGCTGGTGCAGAGCTTCGCCTATGCGCTGATCGCGCTCGGCCTCAACATCCAGTGGGGCTATGGCGGCCTCTTCAACTTCGGCATCATGGGTTTCCTGATGCTGGGCGGGGCGGCGGTGACCTTCGTGTCGTTCCCGATGAACGCCGAGTTCTGGAACTCCGACGGGCCGATGATGCTCGGCCGCGCGCTGATCGCCTTCGCGGCCGGTGCTCTGCTGGTGTTCGGGGTCTCGAGGTCCGACCGGATCGGCATCAAGGGCGGCTGGAAGACCGCGCTGACCGTCGTCGCCTGGATCTTCGCCTATATCGTCTATCGCAGCCAGATCGACCCGGCCGCAGCCTATATCGAGGGCCTGAGTTCGGGCTGGGTCGGCGGCCTCGGGCTGCATCCGGTGCTGGGCTGGCTGTTCGGCGGCGTGCTGGCGGCGGGCGTGGCCTATATCATCGGCAAGATCTGCCTCGGTTTGCGCACCGACTATCTCGCCATCGCCACCATCGGCATTTCCGAGATCGTTCGCGCGCTGCTCAAGAACATGGACTGGCTGACCCGCGGTACCCTCACCGTGTCGCCGATCCCGTGGCCGGTGGACCTGCCGCAGCAGTTGCAGACGCAGGGCGTCCCCATCAACGAGTCCTTCGTGCAGGCGCGCCTCGGCTTCCTCGCCATCGTGGTGGTGGTTGTCGCCATCGCCTTCTTCCTGGTGCAGCGCGCCTATGGCGGGCCTTGGGGCCGCATGATGCGGTCGATCCGCGACAACCACATCGCCGCGGCCTCGATGGGCAAGAACGTCAAGCAGCGGCAGCTCGAGATCTTCATCCTCGGCTCGATATTGATGGGCATCGGCGGCGCGATGCTGGTGACCTTCGGCCAGATTTACGATCCGGGTTCGTACCAGCCAATCAACCACACCTTCCTCATATGGGTGATGATCATTGTGGGCGGGGCGGGCAATAACTGGGGCGCGGTGTTCGGTGCGTTGCTGATCTACATCGCCTGGATGGTGTCCGACCCGGTGGCGCAGTGGCTGTTCAACGGCATCAGCGGATGGTCGACCGACATGGGCTGGGGCGCGATCCCGGAAATCCAGTCGCGGGCCAGCCAGATGCGCGTGCTGGTGCTGGGGGTGGTCATCACCATCGCTCTGCGGTTCGCGCCGCGCGGCCTGATCCCGGAAATGGTGAAGCGCAGCAGCTAGCCGGGCAGGGGGACACCCTGCTCGCAATGTCCAGATTTGGACGCACCTCTTGCATCTCGTCCAAATTTGGACTATGTCTTCTTTCGGAAGACGGAGGCTGGCCATGCCGAGAGCTGGATTTGCCGAACAGGCTGCGCAGTTTGTGCTCGATGCCCCTTGGGCGCCTGATCTCACGCGATACGCGCCGGACAATCGCCGGCGGTTGAGCCCGCCGGCGCTGCGCACCTTCCTCGCCATTGCCGAACTCTGGGGCCTCAGCGAGGAGGAGCGGCGGCTGGTGCTCGGCTATCCGTCGCGCTCGACCTACCACAACTGGGCCAAGCTGGCCCGGGAGCATGGCAGCTTCATTCTCGATGCCGATGTGCTGACGCGCATCTCGGCCGTGTTCGGCATTCATCAGGCGCTGGGCGTTCTCTATGCCAATGAGGCTGATGCCATTGCGTGGCTGCGCGGGCCACATCAGGCCACGGTGTTCGGTGGGCGGCCGCCGATGGCGCTGCTCACCAGCGGCACGCAGGATGGCCTTATGATTGTCCGCCGCTTCCTCGATGCGGCGCGCGGCGGGCTCTACATGGCGCCCAATGCCGTGGACACGGCCTTCGTGCCTTATGGGGACGACGAACTGGTCTTTACGTGAAACTGACGCAAGCGCCGCAACCCAGTCACCGGCTGATCCCGTCGCAGTATCCGCCGATCGGGCTCTTCGACACTGTCGCCACCGCTGCCGACCTCGAGGCGGTGATGGAGTTGGCCGGGTGGACCAATGACCGGTTGGTGCCCATGCGCCTGCACCGGCTGCCGCAGCACGAGTGGGTGCATGGGCGGACCAATTCCAGCATTGTCCTTGCGGCATTCCTCCATGTCGCGCCCGGCGGTGGGCGGTTCAACGGGCCGGACCTCGGTGCATGGTACGCCTCGGCCGAGATACGCACCGCGGCGGCCGAGGTCGCGCATCATCTGCGACGCGAGGCAGTGGCGCGCGATGTGCCGGGGATGAAGCGGGTCTATCGCTCGTACACGGCGCGGCTCGCCGGCGAGTTTCGCGATGTCCGTGGCGAGGCCGAGCTGCACGATCCGGCGAGTTATGAGGCCAGCCAGACGTTCGGCGAGGCGGAGCGGGCGGCGGGGCGGGACGGCATCGTCTTCGACAGCGTCCGGCACCGGGGCGGGGTCAATGCGGCGGCCTTCCGGCCGAGCAAAATCCTCGACGTGGTGCAGGCCGAGCATTTCGAGATCAGCGTCGAGGCCGCGGAACGGCGTATCGAGGTTCGGCGTCTCGCCGGCTGAAAAGCAGAAGGCCCGGGTCGCCCCGGGCCTTCGCGACGTTCAGACCGTCAGGTCAGGTGCTTACTTCACCGGGCCCTTTTCGACGAAGGCGCCGTTTTCCCAGACGACTTCGACGATGATGCCGTCGACGTCACCGGCCGCGTCGAAATCGAGCGGGCCGCCGGCGCCTTCGTAGTCGATGTCGGTACCGGCCGCGATCAGTTCCTTGGCCTTGGTCCATTCACCCGGCAGGATCTTCTCGCCCGGAGCCGAAGCGACGTCGCGCAGAGCGGCCGAGAGGCCAGCGCGGTCGGCGGTGCCGTTCTTCTGGATGGCGAGAGCCAGCAGGAAGCCGGCGTCGTAAGCCTGCGGCACATAGGTGCCGGCCGGATCGAGACCGGCGTCGGTGGCGATCTTGGTGAAGGCGTCGGCCGAAGCACCGGCATAGGCGCCGGCGCGGGTGGCCGTGAAGTTGCCGACGTTCGAACCGGCGAGGGCGTCGCCGATCATGCCGTCACCGCCGAAATAGGAGGTGAAGTTGCCCGATTCATTGGCCTGCTGGAGAATGGTGAGGCCCGAGCCGGAGATGTAGGCGAGCACGACGAGGTTGGCAGACCCCGAACCGGCGAGCTGGCCGAGCTCGGCGCGGTAGTCGGCCTTGCCGTCTTCGTGCGCGAGGTTGGCGGTCACGCTGCCGCCGAGTTCGGCGTAGTGAGCAGCGAACACGTCGGCGAGACCCTTGCCGTAGTCGTTGTTGACGTAGGTCAGGGCCACGTCCTTGACGCCCTTGGCCCAGAGCAGGTCGGCCAGCTTCACGCCCTGGAACGCGTCCGAGGGGGTGGTGCGGTAGACGAGATCGTTGTCCTCGAGGGTGGTCAGCACGGGGGCCGAAGCCGACGGCGAGATCTGGACGACGTTGCCCGGGATGCCAGCAGTGGTCGCGGCGCCAACGGTGGCGCCGGTGCAGAAGGCGCCGACGAAAGCGGTGACCTGGTCGGTGTTGACCAGCTTGTCGGCGGCCGGACCGGCAACCGACGGATCGCAGGCGGAGTCACCGGTCACGGTGACGATCTGGCCGTCGAGCAGGCCGCCCTGGGCATTGACCTGGTCGAAGGCGAGCTGGGCGCCGGCAACGATCGGCGGAGCCAGGGATTCGATCGGGCCGGTCAGGTCGCCGAGGATGCCGAGCTTGGTGTCGGCGGCCAGCGCCGGAGCGGCAAGCACGAGGACCGACGCGGCAACCGCGAGGCCGAGGAGTTTCTTGTTCACGTTCAATGTTCCCTCTGCAAGAGCCGCGCCGGCCGCGCTCCTTTGAACGGAGCGTCTGAAAGTGCCTGCGCAGCAGCGTTTTGGGGGCACAACCCATGCCCCGCTGGGGGCGATATTGCATATTTGCCGAGCGGGAGTCATCCGGTTTTGATCGGACGGTCAAACCGTGCCGTTTGTTGCTTAACCGCGTCCGGGCTATAGACTTCCGGCGATTTCATTCTCCCGCCGGAACCACGCGCCGATGCTTGTCCGCCTGCTGCCGCTTCTCGCTCTTGTTGTGATGGTTTCTGCCGGTGGTGCCTGGGCGCAGGAAAGCTCGGTCGAGGTGCTGCCTACTCCCGAGGGCGTTTCGAGCGGCGAGGCGATGCCGGCGGCGCCGGCCGACCCCGAGGCCCCAGTCGATCCCGACGCGCCGGTGGTGGCGCCGGCGCCGCCGCCCTGCGGCACGCAGCCGATCACCATTGCCCGTATGCAGTGGCCGAGTTCGGCGATCCTCGCGGAAATCCACGCCCGGCTGCTCAAGGCGCATTTCGGCTGCGACGTGCGGGTGCAGGAGAGCGACATGGCTTCGGCCGGCTCGTCGATGGGCACGACCGGGCAACCGGCGGTGGTGCCGGAGATGTGGATCGCCCGGATCGCCGATATCTGGAACGCGGCGACCAAGGCGCAGAAGGTGCGGCAGGCGGGCAATTCCTACGCGGAAGCAACGTTCGAAGGCTGGTTCGTGCCCGACTATGCGGCAGCGCAGTGGCCGGAGGTGACGACGATCGAGGGGCTCAAGACGCATGCGCGCGACTTCGCCGTCGGCGGGGCCAGCAAGGGGCGGTTCGTCTCCTGTCCGGTGGATTGGGGCTGCTCGGTGGTCAACCGCAATATGCTCAGGGCGGCCGGGCTCGATGGGCTGTTCGAGATCGTCGAGCCGGCCAACCGGTTCGAGCTCGATACGCTGATCGCCGAGGCGGTGAGCCGCAAGGAGCCGATCCTTTTCTACTATTGGCAGCCCAACGCGATCCTCTCGCAGTTCGCCTTCAAGACGGTGGATCTGGGCGCCTACAACAAGGACAATTTCGCCTGCCTGGGGCGGACGACCTGCGGCGGTCCGCTGCCGACCGGGTTCGCGCCCGATCCTGTGATCATCGCGCTCTCCGAATGGGTGTTTCTCGATGCCCCGCAGGTGGCGGCCTATTTCGGCCGGGCGCGCATGCCGCTCGGTGAAATGAACACCATGCTGCAGGCCCTCAGCGACGGCGGCACGGCCGAGCAGATCGCCGACAGTTTCGTGGCGACGCGCGAGGACGTCTGGCGCCCCTGGCTGGGGACCATCACCGCCCCCGCGGCAACCCCGGCCCCGTGATCGAACGTCCGCTGCTTTCGCGGCTGAAGACCTGACCAATGCCGCCCAAAGACTGAAGCCGAAGGGCGGAGTTGCCTAAGCCTTGGCGCCATTGGTATAGAGACTCCGGGAAGCCTAGGTGGGCGGGTACGGGAGTAGTGAATTTGGAACTGAAGCGGATCAATGAGCACGTCAGCGTCTCTCCGCAGATCAGCCCGGACGACGTGGCGGCGATCAAGGCCGCCGGTTTCGTCGCCATCGTCAACAATCGCCCCGACGGGGAGTCGCCGGATCAGCCGCCCAGCGCGGTGATCGAGAAGGCGGCGCATGACGCCGGTCTCGCCTATCATCACATTCCGCTCGGCCGCGAAGGGGTGACCCCCCAGATGGTCGAGGAGACGAAATCGGTGCTCGAGGGGAGCGCCGGTCCCGTGTTCTGCTATTGCCGGTCGGGGACGCGCTCGACCACGCTCTGGGCGTTGAGCCAGGCAGGCAAGCAGCCGGCAGCCGAGATCATTTCGGCGGCAGCGAATGCGGGCTACGACATGTCCCATCTCGCGGGACATCTGAGCCAGAAATAGGGGCCGGCAGGCCCCTTTTTATCTATTAGGCCGGTGCGTCCGAGACGCGCCTCGTCCCCTCCTGCTCGGGTAAAATCGATGCCGATCAAGAAAATCCTCGTCGCCAACCGCAGCGAAATCGCGATCCGCGTGTTCCGCGCCGCCAACGAACTCAATATCAAGACCGTCGCCTGCTACGCCGAAGAGGACAAGCTGGCGCTGCACCGGTTCAAGGCCGACGAGGCCTACCTGATCGGCAAGGGCAAGGGTCCGGTCGAGGCCTATCTGCAGATCGACGAATATATCCGCGTGGCGCGCATTTCCGGCGCCGACGCCATCCATCCCGGTTACGGCCTGCTCTCGGAGAGCCCGGAATTCGCCGATGCCTGCGAGGATGCCGGGATCATCTTCATCGGGCCCAAGGCGCAGACCATGCGCGACCTGGGCAACAAGGTCGCCGCCCGCAACATGGCGATCAAGTCGAATGTCCCGGTGGTGCCGGCGACCGATGCGCTGCCCGACGACATGGACGCGGTCCGCAAGATGGCCGCCGAGATCGGCTATCCGCTGATGCTCAAGGCGAGCTGGGGCGGCGGCGGCCGCGGCATGCGCCGGATCATGGACGA
>DASWWF010000379.1:0-1959 GCA_036401035.1 Devosia sp. | reverse complement strand
CTCGGCGAACATCAGAAAGGCGATGCCGAGGAGCCCGGTCACGCCGATGATCGCCACGATCGCGTCAAACATTCCAGATGCGGAGCCTCGAGTTGGCCCCGGCAAACGCCCCAGCGCGCCACGCGATCCGGATAGCCGTCCTTCCGCGACATCGTGACATGTCTGTGGGCGTCAGCAGGCCTTGGGAACGGCTGTGTAAGGGCCGACAACGGCATGGCTCTGGTTCAGCGCGGGTGCAGGTGGCGGTGGGGAGGTCCGCTTTCTGACCCCCGGCAATTGTCAGCTTGTGGCGGATTTCGTTGAAAAAGGCGGCCTCGGGCAATTGGCATGAGGGCTCCCCGCTGATTCACTCTGGTCGTTGAGGCCGGAGGTGCAGCGATGATGGGCGAGCGGCGGGTCGATCAGTCGGCCCTGTTCTACGAGTTCTCGCTGGAGCGGCATGTCCCAGCGGATCACATGCTTCGGTCGATTGACCGGTTCGTGGAACTGGACGGGCTGCGGGCGCATCTGGCGCCGTTCTACAGCGCCATCGGCCGGCCTTCGATCGATCCAGAACTACTGATCCGCATGCTGCTGGTCGGCTACTGCTTCGGCATTCGCTCGGAGCGACGGCTGTGCGAGGAGGTCCATCTGAATCTGGCCTATCGCTGGTTCTGCCGGCTGGGCCTGGACGCCGATGTGCCGGACCACTCGACCTTCTCGAAGAACCGCCACGGCCGCTTCCGCGACAGCGATCTGCTGCGGGAGCTGTTCGAGACGGTGCTGCGGCGCTGCATGGCCGAGGGTCTGGTCGGCGGCGAGGGCTTTGCCGTCGACGCGAGCCTGATCAAGGCCGACGCCAATCGCCAGCGCTGCGTGCCGGGCGACGAAGGTCTGCCGCCCGAGGCCGCCAGCCGCGCCATCGACGAGTATCTGGCCGTGCTGGACGACGCAGCCTTCGGCGGCGCTACGCCGGTGACGCCGAAGTTCATCTCGCCGGCCGATCCGGCCTCGCGCTGGACCGGAGCCAACAAGGGCCTGGCCTTCTTCGCCTATGCGACCAACTACCTGATCGACCTGGACCACGCGATCATCGTCGATGTCGAGCCGTCCACGGCGGTGCGGCAGGCCGAGGTGACGGCGGCCCGCACCATGATCGAGCGGGTGCGGGAGCACCATGATCTGTGGCCCGCCCGGCTGGCTGCGGACACCGCCTACGGCTCGGCCGAAATGCTTGACTGGCTGGTCCATGATCAAGGGATCGAGCCGCACATCCCAGTCATGGATAAGTCCGAGCGGATCGACGGGACCTTCTCGCGCAGCGACTTCGCCTATGATCAGGCCCAGGACCTCTACCGCTGCCCGGCAGGCAAGACGCTGATGCAGGCCCAACGGGTCTACTCGACGCGTCGGACCGGTACGCCGCCAGATGAAACGCTGCGCTATCGCGCCAGGAAAGCCGACTGCCAAGCCTGCCCCCTCAAACCCCGCTGCTGTCCCAACACGCCGATGCGCAAGGTCACGCGCTCCATCCACGAAGGCGCGCGGGACTTCGCTCGCGACATCGCCAAGACTGACGCGTACGTCGTCTCCCGGCGCGAGCGAAAGAAGGTCGAGATGCTGTTCGCCCACCTCAAACGGATACTGAAGCTGGACCGACTGCGCCTGCGAGGACCCAATGGCGCCAAAGACGAGTTCCTCCTCGCCGCCACCGCCCAGAACCTGCGCAAACTGGCCAAGCTGATCCCGCCAACGGCGCCAGCGGCCGCGTGAGGCGGGATAGAACCGCTGCGTCCATTACTGGCGGCGATCTCAGCGGCCGCCTTTTTCAACGAAATCGGTCGAAAGCCGACATCGATCTGCTGCCTGCAAGCGGCCTCGCGGCGCCGGCAGTCTAGCCCTCGTACCGCACGCCCGTCAGATACAGCCCATCCGACGGCGCCACCGGCCCGCACCGCGAGCGGTCGCGCGCCGCCAGCG
>DASWWF010000378.1:0-6706 GCA_036401035.1 Devosia sp. | reverse complement strand
ATCTCTCCGTGATCCTCATCCGCAACGCGGGGGAGGGGGACCACCCGCAGGGTGGTGGAGGGGGCGCGGCAGGTGTGTCTTCTGGGGCAGGCTCTGTCCCCTCCCCGCCGGGGGGAGGGAGACCCGACTGCAAGCGCCCAGCCAGCTTCCGATACCCCGTCCCGTCATAACCGGGTTGCGCGCGGGGCGGCTTGTGCTTAGCTGTGAACCTCAGCAAATCTGGCGGATCATGAAGCTCACCATCATCCAGACCGGGGCCGTGCCCGAACCTCTGCGCGGCAAATTCGGGCCCTATCCGGCCATGTTCCAGCGCATGTTCGACGAGGCCGGCGAGCGGTTCGACTACGAGACCGTGCCGGTCCATGACGGCGCGCCGTTCCCCGAGGCGGCGGCGCTCGAGGGCATCATCATCACCGGCTCGGCGGCGGGCGTCTACGACAGCCACTATGCCTGGATGAACCCGCTGCGCGAGTTCATCCGCCAGGCTTATGCGGCGAAGACGCCGATGCTGGGCATCTGCTTTGGCCACCAGATCATGGCCGATGCGCTGGGCGGCGATGTGCGCAAATCCGAAAAGGGCTGGGGCCTCGGTCGCCACACCTATGCGGTGACATCGCGCCCGGCTTTCCTCGGCACCCAGGCGCCGGAACTGCGCATCGCCTGCAGCCACCAGGACCAGGTGCTGGTCCCGCCCAGGGAGGCCGAGGTGTTCCTCGCCTCCGAGTTCACCCCCAATGCCGGCCTCGTCTACCGCAACGGCGCTGCGCTCAGTCTCCAGCCCCACCCCGAATTCCTCGACGACTACACCCTGGCCCTGGCCGAACTCCGCCGCGGCAAGGCCCCGGACGAGGTGGTGAACAATGCCGTCTCGTCCCTCGGCACAGCCTCGGACAGCAAGGAGACGGCGGGATACCTCGGGGCGTTCCTCAGGGGGTGAGGCCGGCCGCGCCAACCCACTGCATCCCGGGTTATTGCGGCGAGGGGCAGTTTGCACTAGGTCGCTGGAGACAAGCGGGAGGATTTGCGTTGAGCATCATCATGCGCCTCAAGGCGGAAATGCAGGGGCGGCGGAAGATCGACGCCAGCCAGCACTCGGTCAGTCTGTGTGATCTGGGGCGGCCGGACGCGCCGCTGATCTACGTCAACCGCGGCTTCGAGGCGCTGACGGGCTATCGCAAGGATGAAGTCACGGGAAAGAACTGCCGCTTCATGCAGGGTCCGGACACCGACCCTGCCGCAGTACAGGCCATCCGCGACGCCATCGCCAGCAGTTCGCCGCTGATCGTCGACCTGCTCAACTACCGCAAGGATGGGACGCAATTCTGGAACCGGCTGTCGCTGCGGCCGGTGATCGGTCCGAACGGCACGGCCACGCACATCATCGGCATCCAGTCGGACCTGACCAAGGTCAAGGCCGTAGAGGAAAAACTCTTCGGCTATGCCCTGGAACTCGCCGGTTTTCCGCCGACCGCGGCCAGCTGATTCCGACCAGTTGGAGACCTTTGACGGCTTTCCCGCGTCTGCCGCCTTCAACGCCGTGTCGTCCCTCGGCACAGCCTCTGACAGCAAGGAGACGGCGGGCTATCTCGAGGCGTTCCTCAGGGGGTGAGGCTCGTCACGTCGCTGCGACGGGATTGCAGTGGATCGACAGGGCTGAAGCCTGCGATGGAACCAGCTGATCGAGGGTAACCGCCCGAAAGGTGTTGATGAATAGCGCCTCGGCCTTCGCCATGGTGTCCGCCAGGGCGAGGTTCACCGCTGCCTCCACTTTGCAGTCGGGTTCGTCGTTGCGCATGCCGATGGCGAAGAGGCCGGGGCAGCCGAGCGCGACATAGATGTCGAGCAGGGTGATCTCACTCAACGGCTTGGCCAGCGTCCAGCCGCCACCATGCCCTTTCTCCGAAGTCACGTAGCCGGCCTCGCGCAGCCCCGCCATGGTGCGCCGAAACACGGGCGGATTGGTGCCCATCGTGTTGGCCAAGACCTCCGATGTGAGGGGGACGGACACCTGGCCCAGATGCAACAGCACATGCAAAACGCCTGACAGGCGCGTGTCCTTGTTCATGACTTACTCCGAATTCCACTAGCCGCTTGCTCTTCCATCAAGGTGATTGACGCTCCACATAATGTCTCGTATCAACAAAAGATACATGAAATGGAGCTGTGATGTCTACCCTTGAACTCGAGGGTCGGGGCGCGATGCCTGCCGACCCTATCATCGACGATCCGAAACAACGCCGGTCGATCCTGCTGGCCGTGTGCATCGCGCTGATGGCCGTCATTGCCGCGGTGTCCGGTCTCAACGTCGCCCAGCCGCAGATGGCACTGGCCCTCCATGGCTCGCAGGCCGACATTCTCTGGATCATCAATATCTACGCCATCACCCTCGCGGCACTGCTGCTGCCGCTCGGCGCGGTCGGCGACCGATGGGGTCGCAAGCCCGTGCTGATCGCCGGGCTGGTTCTGTTCGGCGTGGCGAACACCGTCTCCGGCCTCGCCGGTTCAGTTCCGGTGATGCTGGGCGCGCGGCTGCTGGCTGGCGTCGGCGCCGCCATGATCATGCCGGTGACATTGTCGGTGATCACCTCTGCGTTTCCGGCCGAGGAGCGCTCCAAGGCGGTTGGCATCTGGACCGGCGTCGCCGGGGGCGGCGGCATTCTGGGCATGTTCCTCTCGGCGCTGTTGGTCGATGTGCTCGACTGGCGCTGGCTCTTCGTGCTGCCGATCGTGCTCATAGTCGTCGCCATCGTGCTCTCGGTGCGTGCGATCCCCAATTCCCGTGAGGATACCGATCACCGGTTCGATGTCGGCGGCGCCATGCTGGCGGCGGTCACCGTGGTTGGGCTGATCCTGTTCCTGCACGAGGGGCCCGAACTGGGATGGGCGGCGCCCACAACCCTGGCGGGCCTGGTCCTCGGCGTGGCCGCCGCGATCGGCTTTGCGATGTGGGAGCTGCGCCATCCAGCGCCGCTGCTCGACATCCGCCTCTTCGCCAAGCGCGGCCTGACCAGCGGCTCGATCACGCTGTTGGTCTGGTTCGGCGTCCAGGCCGGGGTGTTCGTCGTGCTGTTCCCGTTCTTTCAGGCCGTGTTGGGATGGTCCGGATTGCTTGCCACCCTGGGCCTCATGCCCATGGCTCTGCTGATGATGATCTCGTCTGGCCTTGCCCCGCACCTGGCCAAGCGGATCGGGCCGCGCCTGACCATGGCCGCCGGCATGGTTCTGGGCGGTGCCGGGCTGGCCCTGATGGCAATTCTGGTGTCTGCCGAAGGCGGCTATCTCACGGTGCTGCCCGGCATGGTAGCCATGGGGCTGGGCATGGGTCTTTCGATGACGCCCTCGACCGAGGCAATTACCTCATCCCTTCCACGCGAACGGCAAGGGGTCGCCTCGGCGCTGAACGACGTGACCCGCGAGTTCGGGACCTCGCTGGGCGTCGCCCTGCTGGGCGCTGTATTCACCGCTGGATACAGCAGTGCCATCGCGCCGCGCCTCGCCGGCCTTCCGGCCGCTGCCGCAGTGGCGGCAGCCCAGGGAATCGCCGGCGCAGTGCCGCCGATGAACGACGCGGCGCCCTATGCGGCGGACCTCTACCGTGCCGCGCAGCAGGCGTTCGTTAGTGCGTGGCAGCACGCGATGTGGGCCGGGGTCGTGGTGATGGCCCTGCTTCTGGTCTTTGTCTTGCTGCAAGGGCCGCGCCACGGGGACAGGCTGCCGTCCTAGTCACACGGCGCCGCCAGATGCTCCGACTGCGTGCCGGGACCTCGTGGTTCGACAAGCTCACCATGAGGTCCTGAGGAGCCGTGCGAGCCGCCCTGCGCGTCCGCCGGGCGACAACACCCGGCGGCACCGTGCCGCTCATTCCGGAAGGCGGTAGAGACGGGAGGCGAGGGCCGAGAGGCGGCCTCGGATGGCCGTCAGTTCCTTCGCTTTCCTGTCCGGTCCGGTATTGGCCGGCTTCCGGCGGAGGCCCGACAATTCGGCATCGATCAGGTCGAGGCTGCATTCGATCTCGGCCAACGTGAGTTCGTCCCGCCGCCCCTTGAGTTCGGCGCTGCGGACTTCCCGCTCGAGCCGCTCGGCATCGGGCTTCCAGTCGAACAGCGGTTCGGCGAAGCTGGCCGCGCCCAGTTCGGATGTCTGCATCATGGCCGTCTCCTACGCCCTCGCCTGGCCGCCCCGGCCGGCAACCGGCGGCGGCAGGTCGTACTGGTCATCGAGCGACTTCAGCGCATCGAAAATCTCGTCGATGCTCACCGCAACGCCGAAATCATAGCTGCGCAGCGCCGGAGAGCCGGCAACGGCATGAATGTCGGAGGCCCAGAAGGCCAGCAGTTCGCGACGGCGGCTCACCGGCAGCGCGTGGTCGTTGGCAAGATCATGGGGGCGGGAATAACCGATCAGGTCGCTGTCGGTCGGGTCGCTGTCGGTCAGATAATCTTGGTCGAGGTCGATCGTCCTCATAGCTACATCCTCGTTGGAGCAACATAGTTACGGGGCGGGCAGAACCCGCCCGGACAATGCCGGCAGTGATATCCGGCGACTGACGATTTAGGCTCGGCAGATGCCTTTTCAAGAGGGAATGGAGCCAGCGGCGAGGCCCATCCCGGCGCGGATCCGGTTAAAATATGTTGTGGTCCCTTGCGGCGCGCCCCGCTAGTGTCGCGCCAAGCCTTGGCACCTGCCCGGCAAGGGGATCGTCGTGCCCGAAGTCGCCGATAATTTGAGTAAAAAGCTGGCGCCGGTGCGGGCTACGGTGGTGTTCGCCGTGGCGTGCCTCGCCTGCTTTGTCGTGCTGGTCACCTGGGTGCTGGTCCAGTCCTATATGGACACCATCAGGCAGGCGGAGACGCGGGCCCGGGCCTTCTCGCAGGTGGTTGCCGCCAATGCGGCTCTGCTGGTCGAGGGCAGCTATCAGGCCCTGCGCCGCATGGACCTGGCGGTGGGCGACACCCTCAACGACAGCAGCAGCACGGCAGTGGAGGAACTCGACGACGCGGTCGCCAACCTGCCGGCCAATGTCCGTGCCTGGATCATCGACGCCGATGGCAGGCCGCGGCTCAGCAATACCGACCAGCCCAACGACTTCTCGGTAGCCGACCGCGACTACTTCAAGGGCGTCAAGGACGGCGATGTGTTCCGCATTTCGCCCCTGATGGTATCGCGCAGTGCGGGCGATCCGGTGATTGCCATCGCCAAGCGCATCGAGCGGCAGCAGGGCTTCGTGGGCGCCGCGACCGTCATCATCCCGGCCAACTTCCTCGACCGGCTGCGCGAAGGGCTCGACCTCGGGCCCGGGTCCACCCTCGGCCTGATCCGCGCCGATGGCATGCTGGTGACGCGGTCGCCGATCCCGGCCGATACGCAGGATCTGTCGCAATATGTGCTCTTCACCGAGCACCTCAAAAAGGCCGACGACGGCACCTATTTCGCCGAGTCGCCGACCGACGGCCTCCATCGCATCGTCGGCTACCGCCGCGTGCCCGGCTATCCGCTGGTCGCAGTGGCCTCGATCAGCCAGTCCGAGGCTCTGGAGAGCTTCTGGCAGACCGTCGGCGTGCTGGTGGCCTTCAGCATTCCCGGCCTCATCGGGCTCGGCATCTTCGCGCTCTGGACCGTGCGCTCGCAGATGGCGCTGGCGACAGCCTCGGCCGAAAAGGAAGTGCTGCTGCGCGAGATCCACCACCGGGTGAAGAACAACCTGCAGCAGGTGCTGTCGCTGCTCGGCTTCCAGCCCATCCCCGACGAGACCAAGCGCGTGCTCGAAGGGCGCGTCGCCGCCATGGTGGCGGTGCACGAGCAGATGTACCGCTCCGAGCAGATGGTGCGGATTGATCTCGGTGAATTCCTGCCGCGCCTGTTGGCCGGCATCAAGGAGAGCTTCGCGCGCCCGGTGGATGTCACCTTCGATGTCCCGCGCATCGAGATCGACCGCGAACTGGCCCAGCCGATCGCGCTGATCGTCAACGAGGCCGTCGCCAATGCCATCAAGCACGCCTGGCCGGACGATCGTCAGGATGCCCGGATCGATATCGCCGTGCGGCTGCTGGACGATGGTCGCGGCAGGCTGACCATCCGCGACAATGGCGTCGGTTTCGATCCCGAAGCCAAGACCGGCGGCATGGGGCGCCGGCTGGTCAAGAGCCTCGAGCGCCAGATCGGCGCCACCTCGACCCACAGCTTCGACAATGGCACGTCCTACGAGCTGGATTTCCCGCTCTTGCTCAAGGACTAGGCTCGCTCTCGCCGGCTCGCGAGGCCGCCGGCACGTCCGGGTTGCGCTCGGAACGGTCGCGGTAGATCGCGGCGCGAGCCAGCAGCATCAGCGTCACCGGGGTGGTGACGAGGATGAAGATCAGCACCAGCACCTCGTGCAGCACCGGCCGTCCGAGGGCAATGCTCGAATGCAGCGACGAGGCGAGGAGGATCAGCGCGGCGCCGAGGCTGCTGCCCAGCGTCGGCGCGTGGATGCGCTGATAAAAGCTCGCCCAGCGCACGAGGCCGACAGTGCCCACGAAGGTGACCGCCGCGCCGATGAGGACGATGAGGGCGATGGCCAACTGCAGCCATTCGGGTATGGCGTTCATTCGATCACCTCGCCGCGCATCAGGAATTTGGCCAGCGCCAGGGTCGAGACGAAGCTCAGCGCGCCCAGCACCAGCGCGATCTCGAAATAGATGAGGCTGCCCGAGCGGATGCCGAAGGT